>CAXTRP010000112.1:0-8303 GCA_964246615.1 uncultured Caulobacteraceae bacterium
CGATGCGCCAGCCATTGCCTTCCGGCGTGGCGCGGGTGACCGCGGCGAACACGTCCGATCCCGATCCCGGCTCGGAGAAGCCCAGGCTGCATACCGCCTCGCCAGACGCGACCTTGACCAGCGCCTCTCTTTTCAAGTCTTCGCTGCCGAAGCGCTGCATGATCCAGCCGACCATGTTGGTGACGCCGGCGGCGTGGCCGGACCAGGCGTTGTCCTCCCACGCGGCGGAGGCGGCGCTCAGCGCATAGGGGCTGGCGTCGCGCCCGCCGTGCTCCTTCGACCAGCCTGGGAACAGCAGCCCCGCCTCGGCCAGCTGCCTGTGCACGCCGGGGTCGTGGCCGGCGTAGGAATAGTGCGCCCGCGCCTTGAGCTCGGGCGTGAGCGTCTTTTTGAAGAAGGCGTCGACCTCGGCGGCCAGTGTGCGCGCCTCCTCGCCCAGGTCGAAGTCGATGGGCACGTCCCCCACATCAGGCAATCGAGCCGCCTCACCCAGATAGAGCCGCCGGCCGGCCTCGGCGAGCATCAGCTCAGGATCGCCCAGCGTCATCGGCAGGGCGCGGGCGCGCAGGTTGTAGAGATGGATGTCGTATTCCGAGGTGAGGCCGTAGCCGCCGAAGGTGTGCAGCGCCTGGGAGCCCGCCAGCCCCGCTGTCTTGGCGTTCCACCAGAGCGACATGGAGACCTGTGCGGCTGCGCTCGGGGCGCCGTCGGCGATGTCGCGGATCGTCTTCCAGACCAGGTGACGGCCGCCGTCGGTGTCGACGATCAGGTCGGCGAGGGGGTGGGAGATCGCCTGATAGGCGCCGATCGGCTGGCCGAACGCCTTGCGCTCGGAGGCGTAGGCGGCCGCCAGCCGGATCGCCTGTCGCGACACGCCGGCCAGGGTGGCGGCGGTGAGCAGCTTCCACTCCTCGATCGCCGCCTCGAAGGCGGCGACGGCCGCGGCGCCTTGGTCCAGCACCACGCGATCGGCACGGTCGAGGCGGACCTCGGAAAGCGGCGTGGAGGCGAGGTTGGGCGCGATCGGCTCGCCGACATGATTCCTGACCGCGGCGGGCGAGGCGCGCTCGTGCGCGACGGCCTTCTCCTCGGCGGTCGGGCGCACCAGGATGATCGCATCTCCGGCGCGGGCGAGCACCGCGTCTGCCACGGCGCCGCCCGCGACCCACTGGACGGGGTCCTCGCTGGCGTCGTTCATCGCCAGGGTCACCACCGCCTCGCCCTCGGCCAGGCGCGTGGCGAGCCCGGCGACCTCATCTTCAGCCGAACGCGCCAGTAGAGGGGCGACGACGACGGCCTCCGCAATCGGGCCGGAGGCCAGCGTGCGGCCGACCTCCTCCATCAGCAGGGCCGCGTCCAACAGCCCGAGGCCCAGGCCCCCGGCCGCTTCCGGCACGCGCATGGCGAAGGCGCCCAGCTCCGCCAGCCCGCGCCATAGCCCGGCGTCGAAGCCCAGCGGCATGGCGGCGCGTACCCGCACGATGCTGCTGTGCTCGTCCAGGAAACGCGCGAACGTCTCCGCGATCATCTTCTGGTCGTCGGACGGCTCGAAATTCATGCGCGTCTGGCTCCGCCACGGCACCTCGCCGCAGCGGCGCATGACATGGCGGATGGGAAAAGTCGCCGCGCCGACGCAACATTCGCCCGGGCGATCCGCCGGGGCCACAGCGCCGCTGAACGCGGCGTCTGTTGCAACAACGCGCTCATGGAGGGCCGAACATCCAGGGCCGCCTCAGCTGTCGGCTTCGACGAAGATGATCCGTTCGGGGCAGGCCCGTGCCCCCCTGCGCGCCGCATCCTCCTTGTCTGGCGGCACCTCGAAGCCTTCTGTGGCGATGTATCCATCCTCGTCCAGCGGATACAGGTCGCCGGCGACGGCGCGGCAGCGCGCATTGCCGACGCATCCGTTTTTCTCGATCCTGATCTTCATGGCGTCTTCCCTCGTGCCAACCCTACCCATTGGCGCCAAGGCGGTTGTTGAGAAAATCAGATGAGCTGCAAATCGTCGGGGCGGTATCCAGATTGCGCAAGGCCGGTCCATGGCCCGTTTGCTTGGCCCTTGCCGTCCGCCGTGGACGCTGGCGTCACCGCCGGGCTTCTGCGGGCGACGGGAGCATCATCGGGCATTGAGAATGGCTTGCTCCTCTGAGATGCTGAGCCATGACGTCGCGCAGGACCGATGCGGTGGAAAAGGGGCCGATCGAGGCGCTGCCGGGCTTTCGCCGCCGGATCCTGATCCAGCCGGCTCCCGGCCGTGTGACGGCGGAGCTGGAGGACGACTACCATCGCATGACCGTGGAGATCACGCACGAGGGCGGGGTCGCCACCACCGTCTGGGCCTCCATGGCGCGGGCGCCCTGGACCACCTGTCCAGGCGCCGAGCTTCAGCTGCCGCGGAGCTTCACGGGCCGTCTTCTCGCTGACTTCGGTGTCGTCGGCGAGCGCGAGCAGAACTGCACGCACCTGCAAGATCTCGCTCTGCTCGCCGCTGCGCATGCGGCGGATGCGTCGCCGATGGTGATCGACATCCTGGTGAGCGATCCCGTCGATGGGGCCAAGCAGGCCGAGCTGCAACGGAACGGCGCCGCGGTCCTGCAATGGCGCATGGAGGGGAACCTCGTCACCGCGCCCGCAGCGATCGCTGGGCGCGGCCTGCACCAGCTAGGCGACTGGATCGCCGGCCTTGACGAGAGCACGAAGGAGGCCGCCCGGCTGCTGCGCTGGGGGACGATGATATCGGGCGGCAGGTTGATGGTGATCGAAAAGGTGATCGGCGGCCTCTTGCAGGGCAGATGCTATACGTTCCAGCCGGACCGGTTCGCAGCGGCGGAACGGCTTGGCGAGATCATCGACTTTTCCGTATCGGGCCGAGAGGTGCTTGCGGATCGTCCTGTTAGCGTGCGGGCGGCGACTCCGTAGGTCCACCACGCCAGGCGGCGAGCGGTCCAGCTTACCCAGGCGCCTGCGCCCGGACCCGTGTCGCCCGCCATCAACACCGCCGCGCCCCTTCGCCTGTAGGATCAGGTCAGAACCAAGGGAGCCGCGAACCCATGACCCAGCGGATCGGGATCGACCTGCCCCCCATCGATCCGGGGGCGTCGACCACGCTCGGCGGCTTCCTGGACGAGGTGGCGGAGCGGTTCGGCCAGCATGAGGCGATCGCCTTTGACGATCCTCTCTTGGGCGATGCGCGCGTCAGCTGGAGCTATGCGGAGCTGCGCGACCACGCCCGCGCCGTCGCCAAGGCGCTGGTCGCGGGCGGGGTGGGTAAGGGAACCCGCGTGGGCGTCCTGCTCGGCAATCGGCCTGAATTCGTCGCCACCCTGTTCGGCATCTCCCTGGCGGGTGGAGTGGCGGTGACGCTCTCCACCTTCTCGACCCGCAGCGAACTGGCGACGCTGCTGGAGCTTTCGGACATCGACAGTCTGCTGACCCAGAGCGGCATCGCCAGGCGCGTGCTGACGGACGATCTGGCTATGCTGCTGCCCGGCGCGAGGGACGGGGCGGTCACGTCCACAAGCTTCCCCTATCTTCGCGCCGTCGCCGTGCTGGGCGGGGGAGGGGAGGGCGGCTTCCGCCGTTGGAACGACTTCATCGCCTCGGGGAGCGGCGTGCCGGATGAATTGCTCGACGCCCGGACGGCGCGCGTCGGCGGCAATGATGTCGGCTTGATCATCTACACTTCAGGCACCACCAGCGCGCCCAAGGGCGTGATCCACCTCCACTCCACCGTGGTGAAGCAGTTCCGCTGGCAGTCGCACATATATGGGCGCACCGGCGCCTCGCGGGTCGCCTCGCCATTCCCGCTGTTCTGGTCGGCGGGGGTTGTCTCGGTGCTGGGCTCCACCTTGGCCGCCGGCGGGACCTATGTGGCCGACGAGGTGTTCGAGCCCGGCGCCGCGCTGAAGCTGATCGCGCGCGAGCAGGTGGATGAATACTACGGTTTTCCGACCCATACGGCCGCCCTGGCCGACCACCCCGACTGGCCGACCGCGGAGCTCTCCTCGCTGACCCGCGTGTCGGGGAACAACGAGTTCGACGGCCATCCGAACGCGCGCCCCGACCCCGCCTGGAACCACGTCGTCGGCTACGGCATGAGCGAGAGCTGCACCTTTGCGGTCAGCCATCTGTCAACCACGCCCACGGCGCTCCAGCGCTCCAGCGCGGGGCTACCGCTACCGGGCGTGGAGCTGCGCATCGCTGATTTTGAAACGGGCGCGGTGCTCGGCGTGGGCCAGGAGGGCGAAATCTGCCTGAGAAGCCCTACGATGATGCCGCACTATGTCGGGATGCGCCGGGAGGACAGCTTCGACGACGAGGGCTTCTTCCACGCGGGCGACACCGGCTTTGTGGATGCCGACGGCTATCTGCACTGGACTGGCCGGATCAAGAACATGGTCAAGACGGGGGGCGCCAACGTGGCCTCCGGCGAGGTGGAGGTCGTGGCGGCGGCGCTCGGCGCCCTCAAGCTCTGTCGGGTCATCGGCATGCCGGACCGGCGGCTCGGTGAGATGGTGGTGTTGTGCGCGGTCAAGGAAGACGGTCGCGACATCACCGAGGACGCGGTGCGCGTGGCGATGCGCGAGAAGCTCGCGGCCTATAAGGTGCCGCGCCGGGTGCTGTTCTTCGCCCTCGACGACTACCCGCTGACCTCCACCGGCAAGGTCAAGGACCAGGAACTGCGCGATTTGGTCAGCGCGCGGTTGGCGGACAGCCTTCAGCTCTGACGCAGGCCGGCTCGCGCGCTCCGCGCGTCTGCCCCGGCGTCATCGAAGAGGGCCTTCACCGCAGGCAGGTCGACCTTCAAGGACGGCGTGCGCGGCAGGGCCTCGACCACCTCGTAGCGGGTCGGGATGTGGGTCGCGTAGACGAGTTCACGCAGATGGCCGTCGAGTTCCGCCTTTGACGGTGCATTCGCGCCGGCGACCAGTTGGATGGCTGCAGCGGGGACGTGGCCCAGCCGCTCGTCGCGCACGCCCACCACGCACGCGGCGGCCACCGCCGGATGGCGGACCAGGGCGCGCTCGATCACCTCGGGCAGCAGCTTGAAGCCGCCCCGCACGATCGCGCCGTCGCTGCGCCCGCGATGGAAGACGAAGCCGTCCTCGTCGATCATCGCGATGTCGGTGGTCTTGATCCAGTCCGGCCCGATCCGCGGCGCTATCACTTCGAGCAGGCCTTCCTGGCCAGCGGGCAGTTCCTCGCTCGAGTCGGGATCGACCACGCGAAGCCTGGCCCCTGCAAACGCGCGTCCTACCGTGCCGAACTTCTTGGCCCCCCACTCGGGAATGAGCTCCATGGTCATCGCCGTGACCGGTCCGCCGAACTCGGTGGCGCCGTAGGAGAGAAGGATCGGGATGCTGTACTTCTCCTCGAAAGCCCGGTGCACGGTGGGATCGAGGGGGGCGGCGCCGGTGCCGATCGAAACCACGCTGGCGAGATCCTCCCTCGGGATGTCGGCGTCGAGAACCATGCGCACGCCCGCCGGCGGAAGGCTGGCGCGCTGTGGTCGGTAGCGCACCACATAGGCGTGCCAGTCGGCGACGTTGAAGCGATCGAGCAGCACCACCGGGTGGCCCTTCAGTAATGGCGGCAGCAGGCTGTAGACGCCGGATATGTTGCCGAAGGGAAAGTAGAGAAGGGCGGGAGGAAGGGCGGAGACGTCCTCGTCGGGGTTCGTGTAGGTGACGTTGAAGCCGACGATGTGCTTATCGATCATGTCGTAGTCGATCGAGACGTGTTTGGGCGGGCCCGTCGTGCCGCTTGTGAGGATCTGAAGCTTCGGTCGAGCCGGGGCGTTGGGGTCGCGCTCTGCGCAGGACTTCTCCGCACCGGTGAGCGCCGTTGCGCCCTTGCAGTCGTCCAGCGCAATCCCCGCGACACCTTGTTCGCAGAGCACCGCGCACACTTCGTCACTGAAGTCTTCGGCCGCGCCGACTACCGCGGATAGTCTCAGCCTGCCCACGTCGCGAGCGATGCCGGCTGCGGACTGGTAGGCGTAGATCATGCGGATGGTGCGGGCGCGTGCGATCATGCCGAGCATCGCCGCCGCCGCCGAGGGGCGGTTGCGGGGCAGAAAGCCGATCGGATCGCGAGCACCGAGTCCCGCTGCATCAAGCAGTCTATTCGTCCCGTCGGCGATCTCGCGCAACTCGCCCCAACTGTGCCATCGCCCATTGAACAAAAGGGCGTTCAACGATGGATTGCGGAGCAGGGCCGACGCGGACTGCCCTTCAAGGCTCATGCTGACAGGGATCCGTCAGCCATCTCGCTGTGGGAATTGCGTAGCTCGATCGACGGCCGCATCCCGTCACCGCGCCTTGAAGAGCGTCATCCTGGCGGTGGCCACGTCCAGGGCGGGCGAAATCGTCATTTCGCCGGACTGGGCGCGACGCCCCAGCTCGGCGATCACCGCGCCGGGATCATCGGTCTCGATCTCATAGATGGCGAGATAGTCCGCTTCGGCCGGATTGGGCGAGGCGGAGTCGGGAGTGTAGCGGCGGCCCCCGGTGACGCCCGGGATGGCGCACACGTCGCGCAGGTGCACCTCGTCGTACCAGGCGTTGTAGGCGCCATCCTCGCCGGGCTTGGCGCTGCTGGGAACCACAAGGATGTAGCTGCTCATGCCTGCATCTTCCGAAACGTCCTCAGCCGTTGATGTCCACCACGACGCGGCCGCGGATCTTGCCGGCGACGATGTCGGCGGCGGCCTGGGGAACGTCGGCGAAACCGATGGTGCGGGTGAGGCTGTCGAGTTTGAAGATGTCGAGGTCGCTCGCCAGCCGCTCCCAGGCGCGCTTGGCCATCGGCGCCTGCACCGAGTCCACGCCCAGCAGCGCCACGCCGCGCAGGATGAAGGGCATGACGGTGGCAGGCAGGTCGGCGCCCTGCGCCAGTCCGCAGGCGGCGACCGCGCCGCCGTACTTCGTCTTGGAAAGGACGTTGACGAGCGTAGTGGACCCCACGCAGTCGATGGCCGCAGCCCAGCGCTCCTTGTCGAGCGGGCGGCCCTTCTCCGACAGCTCGGCGCGGTCGATGATCGTGCTCGCGCCGAGCGCCTTCAGGTAGTCGGCCCCCTCCGGACGCCCGGTGGAGGCGGTCACGGTGTAGCCGAGCTTTGCCAGGATCGCGATGGCGACCGAGCCCACGCCGCCGTGCGCACCGGTCACCCACACCTCGCCGCTCTGGGGCGTGATCCCGTAGTCCTCCAAGGCCAGCACGCAGAGCATGGCGGTGTAGCCTGCCGTGCCGATCGCCATCGCCTGCGCGCTGGTGAAGGCCTGAGGAAGGGGAACCAGCCAGTCCGACTTCACCCTGGCCTTGTCGGCGTAGCCGCCAAAATGCGTCTCCGACAGGCCGAACCCGTTCAGGATCACCTTGTCGCCCGGCCTGAAGGCGGGGTTGTCGGAAGACTCCACCGTGCCGGCGAGGTCGATGCCGCCGATCATCGGCCACTTGCGAACCACCGGCCCCTTGCCGGTGATCGCCAGGCCGTCCTTGTAGTTGACGGTGGAGTGGGCCACCGCCACCACGACGTCGCCCTCCATCAGGTCGTCGAGGCCGATCTGGGCCGTCTCCACCGCCTGCCCGGCGTCGGTCTTGCTGATGCGGATGGCGCGGAACGTGTCGCTCATGGATCAGGCCTTCAATCGAGGGGGAGTTCGACCTCGGCGACGGCCTTCGCCATCACTTGGCCCGTCTGCGTGGTCATCACGATCTCCACGGCGGCGACGCCCTTGCCGCCGGCCTTCTTCACTTCGGTGACCTTGCCGTCGAGCAGGGTGGCGTCGCCGGTGAAGGCGGGATTGCGGTACTGAGCCTTTACGTGGCTGACAAAGCCCCATTCGCCGGCCCAGGCGGCGAGATAGTCGATCATCCACGCCCCCATGGAGGCGCCATAGCCGTAGCCCCGCGGCATGCCGATCTTGCGCGCCCATTTGGGCTGGAGATGACCGCGGGACGGCCCGTAATAGGCGCCGTCCGTAAGCTCGGGGTTGAAGCGCTCCATCACCGGATCGCCCTCGTGGCCCTGGAAGTCGTCGGCGTAGCCGGCGTCGGCGAACTGGTCGGCGGACCAGAAGTCGCGCCGCGCGCCGTACCAGGTGGTGAATGGGAAGGCGCGCCATTCGGTGGCGAAGGACGGCAGGCTGTGGGGTCCGAGCACATTGGTGACCAAGGCGTCGCCGACCTTCACGCTGTCGAACAGCCGCTTGCCATGGCCGAGGTCGCGGATGCTCTGGATGAAGGTGAGCTTCTTGGCGTCGAGATTGGCCAGCTCCGCGTCGCTCCAGTCCGGATCGTCG
>CAXTRP010000113.1:0-8301 GCA_964246615.1 uncultured Caulobacteraceae bacterium
TGCTAGAGCCGATTTCGCTCAGGTAGCATCGTAGCCGGCGTTAGCGATGTAGTTGGCGCACTCGGTCAGCGTGAAGGCGCTGAGCAGCTTACCGATGGTGGTTTAGAGGCCTTCGACGCTTCGCTCGGCGGCTTTGCGGAGCAGCGCCTTCAGTTTGGCGAACATCTGCTCGATGGGGTTGAGGTCGGGCGAGTAGGGCGGCAGGAGTAGCAGGCGTGCACCTGCGACTTGGATCAGGTCGTCCACTCGCGGCCCTTTGTGACTGGAGAGGTTATCCATGATCACCACGTCGCCAGGCTGCAGCGTTGGGACGAGGACTTTCTCCACGTAGGTTTCGAAGGCGTCATGGTTGATCGGCCCATCGAGCACGAAGGGCGCGATGATCCCGCGCGTACAGAGCCCGGCGACGAAGGTGGTGGTCAGCCAATGGCCATGAGGCACGCCGACGCGCAGGCGCTGTCCGCGGCGCGCGCGACCATAACGTCGGGCCATGTTGGTGGAGGCCCAGGTCTCATCGATGAAGACCCGTCGTTCCGGATCGAGATCAAGTTGGCCTTCGAACCATTCCTCTCGCCGCTTCAGGATGTCGGGACGCTCCTGTTCTTGAGCGTGCGCAGTCTTTTTTTGCGCGTGATCTTGTGGCGGCGGAAGAAGCGCCAGTGCGCGGCCACGCTGACCAAAGCCCCTTGCGCAGCCAGGATCGCCTTCAGCTCGGGCAGGGTGATGTCGGACACCTCGACCAGGGCCGCGTGGATCAGCAGCGCATGCGCCTCGGTGCGATGCGAAAGCCGGTCGCCGCCCTGAGGCCGGGGCCGGGCGTCGCCTCTGCTCCGACGCAAGGCGTTCCAGCGGATGGCGCTGGCGGCGCTCACCCCAAAGCGCACTGCCGCCTGGCGACACGAAAGGCGCTCATCGACAGCGGACAGCACACGAAACCGAAGATCGTAGGATAGCGGCTTAGGCATGACAGCCGGCCTCCCGCGCCAGCCTGAGCCCTGAATCAGATCAGGCCGCCGATGAACCCCCCCCCCTGGACTCCACCCGCGCGAAATCGGCTCCAAAGCCGGCCTCCCAGGATCAGCCCGCGGATGACCTCGTAGGGCCGCTGGCCGGCGGTGGCGCGCACCATTGTTGATCGCGGACGTCCTGGCCGGGCGGGCGTTGCGCGAGTTGTCGCCGACCTCCGCTCGCGAAGCGGGCCGGTCGTCATGAGCCCTGCATCGCTTTGGTAGCCTGCGCCGCCAGCCGGGCGACGCTGAAGTCCTCGTCCACGACCTCGGCGTACTTGGCCTTGAGGTCGAAGAGGTTGGCGTTTTGCACTCTGGGGTCGCGGTCGCCGCAGGCCTCTCGGACGATGAAGGGTGCGAACCCGCTCTGGAGCGCGTCCAGGGCGGAGGCCCGCACGCAGCCCGAGGTGGAAAAGCCGCACAGCACCACGGTGTCGACGTGGAGGGCGCGCAGGGTGGAGGCCAGCGAGGTGCCGAAGAAGGCTGAGGCGTACTGCTTGGTGACCACCACCTCGTCCTCGCGGGGCGTGATCCCCTCGCAGAAGCGGCCATGGGGAGAGCCCGCGTCGAACAGCTTCAGCGCGGGAACCTTTCGGTAGAAGAGGCCGCCGTCGAGCCCGCCGGCCTGATAGACGACGTTGGTGTAGACCACCGGCGCGCCACCTGCGCGGGCGGCCCCGATCAGCCGCAGCATGCTGGCCAGGGCCGCTTCGACGCCTGCATAGAGGGGGGAGTCCTTAGAAGTGTAGGCCTGCACCGGGTCGACGACGAGGAGCGCGGGACGCCGTCCGAACGGCAGGCGGCCGCCAAATCCGGCGCGGGCGTAGTCGGCGCCCAGGTCGCTCATACCACCTTGCGGGCCTTCAGCTCGGCCAGCGCGGCGGCGTCCAGTCCCAAGCGCTCGCCGTACACTTCGGCGTTGTGCTGGCCGACCTCCACGGGCGCGGGCGTGCGCACTCGGCCGGGGGTGGCGGAGAGCCTGGGGAAGACGTTCTGCATTTTCACCGTGCCCCAGCGGGGATGGGGGAGCTCGATGATCGAGTCCCGCGCGGCGAACTGGGGGTCCTCCAGCATGTCGGGGGCGCGATAGATCTTTCCGGCGGGGATGGCGGCCTGGATCATCAGCGCTTCGAGCGCCTCGACGCTGAGCGTGCGGGTCCAGTCGGCGATCAGGGCGTCGAGCTCGCCTTGGTGCTTGCCGCGCTGGATGTGGTTGGCGTAGCGCGGGTCGCTCGCCAGCTCGGGGCGGCCCATGGCCAGGCAGAGCCGGCCGAACACGGTATCCTGGTTGGCGCCGATCAGGTACTCGCCGTCTGAACAGGGATAGACGTTGGAGGGCGCGATGCCCGGCAGGGCCGAGCCGGAGCGCTCCCGTATGTAGCCCATATGCTGGTAGTCGGGGATCAGGCTTTCCATCACTTGCAGCACGCTCTCGTACAGCGAGCTGTCCACCACCTGGCCCTGGCCGGTGGCGTCGCGGTGGCGGAGCGCCGCCAGCGCGCCCATGCAGCCGTAGGTGGCCGCGAGAGCGTCGCCAATGGAGACGCCCATGCGCGACGGCGTGCGGTCCGCATCGCCCACGATGTAGCGCCAGCCGCCCATGGCCTCGCCGATGCCGCCGAATCCAGCCCGGCTGGCGTAGGGGCCGGTCTGGCCATAGCCGGACACCCGTACGATGATCAGGCCGGGATTGTCAGCATGCAGGCTCTGCGGCGACAGCCCCCAGCCCTCAAGCGTGCCTGGGCGGAAGTTCTCCACCAGAACGTCGGCCTCGGCGATCAGCCGCCTCGCCAGGTCCTGGCCCTCGGGCACGCGCAGGTTGGCGCTGACGGAGCGCTTGTTGCGCGCCACCACCTCCCACCAGAGCGGATAGTCGCCCCGGCCCCAGTCGCGCATCGGGTCGCCCTTGCCGGGGGGCTCGATCTTGACCACGTCGGCGCCCATATCTCCGAGCAGTTGGCCGCAGAAGGGACCGGCGATCAGCTGGCCCATCTCCACCACCTTCAGCCCCCTCAAAGGGCCGGTGTTGTCCTCGGGCCAGACGGCCGGGGGGGAGGCGGCCGGCGGCGGTGGCGCATCGTCGGCCATGGCCTACTCCGCCGCCATGCGAATGGCGCGCGATAGATTGCGCCACACCGGCGGGCGGGGCGCCGGCAAGCCGGTCTCGGCCTCGCAGGTCTCGCGCAGCGTCTCCAGCGGCGGGCCCCGGTCGAACACCGGCAGGGGCATGTTGCGGCCGTCCCGGAGTTCGCCCCGGAGCGCCAGGGTGGCGGCCTCGTCCACCCGGCCCGCTGCGTCGGCCACCACGCCGTAGGCGCGCGCGCCGTCCACGCTGACCAGGCCGCGCCGGATCTCGAGGCCGATCAGCTCCGGGTCGCGCTCCAGCGGGTCGCCCCAGCCGCCACCGCCCCAGGTGACGTAGTGCAGCAGGTCGCCCACCTCGACCTGGACGTTGTCGCACTTGGAGGGCAGGGCGAGCACGCCGCCGGACGCCTTCTCCAGGCGCTTGTAGGAGCGCATGCCTGGCTTGCCGCCGTTCACGCCCCAGGGCGGTATGAACCAGCGGTCGTCGTGGATGGCGATGGTTCCCGGCTCCAGGAAGCGGTAGCTCATCCTGATGCCGTTGCCGCCGCGGTAGAGGCCCGCGCCCCCGCTGTCGGCCACGCTCTCGTAGGCCTCGATGCGCATGGGGAAGTAGCGCTCCAGGAACTCGTTGGGCACGTTGGTGAACCCCGGCCACAGCGAGTGGCCGTCCGCCCCATCGCCGAAGGGTCGCCCTGGGATGCCCCCGAAGCCGATCTGGAACAGCTGGAACCATTTCCCTTCGGCGTCGTAGCCGGAGAACATCAGGTGCGGGCTGGAGGAGAAGCCGGCGGCGCAGAGGAACTCCGGCGTCTTCTGGCCGAGCAGCGCGCCCAGCACGTCGAAGATGCGCCCCAGCGCATGGGTGCGGCAGGAGAGCGCCGCGGGAAACTTCGGCTTGAGCAGTGACCCTTCCGGGATGCGCACCTCGACCAAGTCGTAGAACCCGTCGTTGAACATGATCTGCGGGTCGAAAACCATGACCATGTAGATGCCGAAGAACATCTTGAACATGTTTTCATTCATGTAGAAGTTGATGGAGCTCTCCGACTGCGGGTCGGTGCCTTCGAAGTCGAGCACGACCCGCTCGTCCTTACGCCACATGGTGCACTTGATCCTGAAGGGCCCTGCGCCTTTGCCGTCGTCGCAGACGTAGTCCTCGAACGAGACCGGCTCCTCGCCGATGGAGGTGGCGATCAGCTGCTTCATGGCCCGGTGGTTGCGGGCCAGGAGCTCCTCCAGGGCGGCGTTGAACACCTCCTCGCCGAAGCGGTCGCAGAGCTCCAGCACCCGGCGGCCGCCCACCTTGCAGGCGGCGACGATGGCGTGCAGGTCAGCCTTGTACCACTCGGGCATGCGCGACTGGTGGGCGGCGATGCGCACGATGTCGGTCTGAAGCTCGCCCCGGCGGTAGAGCTTCACGGGCGGCATGCGCAGCCCCTCCTCAAACACCGAGCCGGCGTCGGTGGGCAGCGACCCGGGCGCCTTGCCGCCGATGTCGGTCATGTGGCCGAACATGGCCGACCAGGCGATCAGCCGGCCACGCCGGTAGATGGGCGCGATGCACAGCTGGTCGGAGTTGTGACTGATTGCGCCCTCCACCGCATAGGGGTCGCCCACCAGGATGACGTCGCCCTCCTCGATGTCGCCGTCGAAGCCCCGCAGGAACCCGTCGATGAAGGAGCCGAACTGGCCCGCAACCATGCGCCCCTTGCGATCGGCGATCAGCGGGAAGGCGTCGCCCTGCTCGCGGATGCCAGGGGACAGCGCCGTGCGGAACAGGGTGGCGTCCATCTCCACCCGGGCGTTGCGCAGCGCGTTCTCGATGATGTCGAGGGTGACGGGATCGACAGCGGCGGCGGCGAACGGCCGGTCGTCGGATTGCAGGATGCGGGCGGGCATGGGGCTGTCTCCGGCGCTCACGCGGGATTGATGAGGATGACGCCAAAGCGGTCGACCACCGCCTCGAAGCCGGGCAGCACCAGGGTGGTGGAGTCCATCTCCACCACGACGGCCGGCCCCCTGATGCGATCGCCGGCCCGCAGCCTGACCCGGTCGTAGATCACCGCCGGCTGGAAGCCGCCGTCGACCCAGACCTCATGGTCGCGGAGCTTAGCTGCGATGGGATCGCCATCGCCCGCCTCAATCTCTAGGGCCGGGATGTCGAGCACCCGCCCGAGCGCCACAGCGCGCACGTTCACGAACTCATGCTCGGCGTCCATGTTGAAGGTGAACAGCCGCCGGTGCTCCGCGTCGAAGGCGGCCGCCAAGCGGCCCAGGCCGCCCTCGGCGAAGCCTTCCGCCTCGATGCGCATGGGCACCTCGAAGGCCTGGCCGTGGTAGCGGACGTCGATCTCGTGCTCCACGATCACCTGGTCGGGCTGGGCGCCCTCGGCCAGCAGGTTGGCGCGCACCTCCTCGCCCATCTGTTTCAGGAGGGTTGCGACGTCGGCGTCCGAGGTCTCGCTGGTGCGCTTGGAGAGCGAGCGGGCCAGCTCGGTCCGCATCCTGGTGGTGGCGTCGCCGAGCGCGCACAGGACGCCCGGCGACATCGGCGACACCGCGGGCCAGGAACCCATCAGCCTGGCCACAGCGTTCACGTGCAAGGGTCCAGCGCCGCCGAAGCCCATCAAGGCGAAGCCGCGCGGGTCGTAGCCCTGCTGCACCGAGATCATCCGCAAGGCGCCGAACATGTTCTCGTTGACGATGTCTACGATGCCCCTGGCGGCCTCGTAGAGGTTGACCCTCAAGGCGTCGGCCACGCTCTGGACGGCGGCCTTGGCGGCTTCGCGGTCCAGCCGGAAGGCGCCGCCGAGCAGGTTCTCCGGCAGATAGCCCAGCACCACGTTGGCGTCGGTGACGGTGGCGGCTGTTCCGCCCTTGCCATAGGCCGCGGGTCCCGGCGCGGCGCCCGCCGACTCCGGCCCCACCCGAAGCGCGCGGGTGAGTTCGGGCACCTTGGCGATGGAGCCGCCGCCTGCGCCCACCGTCTTCACGTCCAGGGAGGAGGCGCGCACGCTGAGGTGGCCGACCTCTGTGGTGCGCGCGCGCCGCGGCTCGCCGTTCTCGATCAGGGCGACGTCGGTGGAGGTGCCGCCCACGTCCAGGGTCAGGATGTTCTTCAGCCCGGAGTTCCTGGCCACCCACAGCGCCCCGGCCACCCCGCCCGCGGGTCCCGACATCAGCAGGGAGACGGGCTGCGCCTCCGCCGCTTCCGAGGACATCAGCCCGCCGTCCGAGCGCAAGAGCGAGATGCGGCCCTGCATGTCCAGCGCCCGCAGGCGGCTGCGCAGGTTGCGTACGTAGCGGCCGACCACCGGGCGCACCGCTGCGTTGGCCACGGTGGTGAGGGTGCGCTCGTATTCCTGCATCTCCGGCAGCACTTCGTGCGACAGGGAGATCGGAGCGTCCGGCAGGATCTCGGCGGCGATCTCCGCCACGCGGCGCTCGTGCGCGCCGTTCAGATAGCCGTTCATCAGGGCGACGGTGATCGCCTCGACCCCGTTGGCCTTCAGCCTGGCGAGCTGCGCACGCATATCCGCCTCGTTCAGCGGGCGCACCTCGCGGCCCTCCGCGTCCATGCGGCCCTTGATCTCGACGGTATCCTCGAGCCGGGCCAGCGGCTCGGGCTTGGGCCACACGATCCAGGCCGCCAGCCCCCCCGGCACCAGCGAGCGGGCGATCTGCATCACTTGGCGATAGCCCTCGGTGGTCACCAGCCCGACGCGGGCGCCCTTGCCCTCCAGCACCGCGTTGGTCGCCACGGTCGTGCCATGCAGGAAGACCTCCACCGAGGAGGGTTGCGTGCCCGCTTGCGCGCAGATCGCCTCCACGCCCGCCATGATGCCCTCAGAGCTGTCATGAGGCGTGGACGGCGTCTTGTGCCGCCAGAAGTGGCCCGATCCCTCGTCCAGCAGCAGCAGGTCGGTGAAGGTGCCTCCGACATCGACCCCTAGCCGGTAGGCCATCTCAAGCTCCCCTTATGTAGACTTGAAAACTGCTCTTGTATTTGAACCTATACTGAACAACATTCAACGACTTTTTGGTTGTAATAATTCCCAAACGAGGACGTCCATGACACCACAGGTCGAAATTGTGGAGGTGTCGCCTCGGGACGGGCTGCAGAACCACCCCGTCCTCCTGCCGACCGGGGATAAGGTGCAGCTCGTGCTGAAGGCGGCGGCGGTCGGTGCGCGCCGCATCGAAGCGGTGAGTTTCGTAAATCCGAGGGCCGTGCCCCAGATGGCCGACGCCGAGGCGGTGATGCGGGGCCTGCGGGACGAAGCCGACCTCTCGGCTAGGGGCGTGCGGCTGATCGGGCTTGTGCTGAACCGCCAGGGCTTCGACCGCGCCGCGGCCGCAGGGGTGGACGAGGTCAACTTCGTGGTAGTGGCGTCCGAGACCTTCAACCAGCGCAACCAGGGCGCCTCGATCGCTCAGACTCTGGGCCAGATCGCCGAGGCCGTTCCCCTGGCGCGCCAGGCGGGATTGGGGGTCGGGGTGACGATCGCGGCGGCCTTCGGCTGCCCGTTCGAGGGCGAGGTCGGCGAAGCCCAGATCGGCCGCCTCGCCGCGGAGATTGGAAGCTTCGGCGTGGAGGAGATCGCCATCGCCGACACCATAGGGGTCGGCGACCCCGCCGCCGTGGTGCGCCGACTTGGCGTCGTGCGGGCGGCGGCGCCGGGCGCGCGGCTGCGCTGCCACTTCCACAACACCCGCAACACGGGCCTCGCCAACGCCTACGCTGCCTGGATGGCGGGCGCACAGGTGCTCGACACCTCGCTCGGCGGCATCGGCGGCTGCCCCTTCGCTCCCGCAGCCACCGGCAACATCCCAACCGAGGACACCCTCTACATGCTCCACCGCATGGGCGTCTCCACCGGCTACAACCTGGAGCGCGCCATCACGGCCGCGCGCTGGCTCGGCGAGCGGCTGGGCGGGGCCGCCCTGCCCGGGATGCTCGGCAGGGCCGGCGTCTTCCCACCTGCGTCGACCGGCGCGTCGAAGGACGCTTGTGTTCCTGGCACCTGAGGCGGCTGGCGTCATGGCGCCGGTTTCGGCGCTGGCTTGCGGGCGTGGGCGCGCAGATCGGTCTTGAGGACCTTGCCGTTGGCGTTGCGCGGCAGGGCGTCGACGAAGACGACCTGGCGCGGGGTCTTGTAGCTGGCGAGCCGGTCGCGGCAGGCCAAGACGACCGCCTCCGGCGCCACCT
>CAXTRP010000114.1:0-8278 GCA_964246615.1 uncultured Caulobacteraceae bacterium
TCCGGGGGCGATCTGCGCGGCATCCGGGATCGCAACGGCATCGGTCCCCTGGCGACACCTGCGGACACTCGGGACAACTACAAGCGCGGCGTGGCCCAGATCGCCCTGGCCTTCGCGGAGTTGGAAGTCGCCACCATCGCCGCCGTTCAAGGTCACGCGGTAGGCCTGGGCTGCGACCTGGCGGCCTCCTGCGACCTTCGGGTCGCCGCCGACGATGCGCAGTTCTCCTCCAGCTTCGTGAAGGTGGGGATCACCCCCGGAGATGGAGGCGCCTGGATCCTGCAAAGGGTGGTGGGTTACACCCGCGCCGCCGAAATGATCCTGACCGGCGACCGGGTCTCCGCCGCTGAGGCCTTCGCCATGGGCTTGGTGAACAAGGTGACCTCGCGCGAGATGCTGATGACCGAAGCGCTGGCGCTTGCGGGGCGCATCGCCGTCAACCCGCCCCGGGCGGTGCGGCTGAGCAAACGGCTGCTGCGGGAGGCTCAGACCGCGACCCTGGCCCAGACGCTGGAGCTGTCCGCCGCGTTCCAGGCCCTTGCACACGAGACCGCCGACCACCGTGAAGCCGTCGACGCCTTCGTGGACAAGCGCCGGCCGAGCTTCACAGGCCGCTGAGGCCTTGCACCCGTTGCAGCCATGCGGCGCGGGGACTAGCTGCAGACGAAGATCGCTGCGGATCGTCCCGTCCCTGCCGGAGGCCCGCCCTTGCCCGACCCCGTCCTAGCGCTGGATCACCGCCTGCGCGCGCCGCTGTCGGTGTTCGATGGCGCCGAGCCCCCTGCACCCGAATGGTTCCGCGACGCCCTGGCCCAGCCCCCGGAGCGCAGCGTCACAGCCGTCGAAGGCGCGCAGATCGAGACGCTGGCCTGGGGGGAGCGTGGGCGTCCCGGCCTGCTGCTGGCCCACGGAGGCCGCGCGCATGCCGACTGGTGGACGCCGCTGGCGCCCATGCTGGCGCAGGACCACCGGGTGGCGGCGCTGTCCTTCTCAGGCAACGGATCGTCCGGCTGGCGCGAGCGCTACACCGTGGCCCAATACGCCCGCGAGATGGTAGCCGTCGCCCGCGCCACCGGTCTGTACGATGCGGGAGCGCCGGTGTTCGTGGCCCACTCCTTCGGCAGCCGCCCCCTGTTCAGCGCCGCCGCCGACCCGGAGCTGGCCCCCCGCGCAGCGGTCGTGCTGGACTCCGCGGTCTCCGCCCCGGATGCGCCGGACTTCTCCGTGGGGCCGCCGCATCCGTCGGCCGTTTACCCCACCCTGGCGGCCGCCCTGGCGCGGTTCCGCCTGATGCCTCCGCAACTCTGCGACAACGCCTTCCTGCTGGACTTCATCGCCCGGCGCTCCCTGACGCAAGCGCCACGGCTCGAAGGAGGAGGAGACGGCTCGACGTGGCGCTTCGACCCGTATCTGGCGCCCAAGATGTCGGGCGCTGGGCGTGCGGACGCCGATGCGTCTCTTCGCGCCATCCGATGTCCCCTCGCCTTTCTCTACGGCGACCGCTCGGCCATCGTGCGGCCCGACAATCTCGCCTACACCCGCTCCATCGCGCCGGAAGGAACGACGTTCACCGTCCTGCCGGACGCCGCGCACCACCTGTTCCTGGACCAACCCCTGGCCTTCATCGATCGCCTGCGCGAGATCATAGCCGTCCTCGACACATGACCGACGCGCTTCGCATTCGACCGCCGGGGCGTCCGCTGAGGGGGCGGGTGCGCCTGCCGGGGTCCAAGTCGATCACCAACCGCGCGCTGCTGCTGGCCGCCCTGGCGCGGGGCCGTAGCCGTATCGATGGCGCACTGAAGAGCGACGATACCCGACACATGGCCCTGGCGCTCACCGCCATGGGGGTGGCCGTCGAAGAGCCGGGCGCCACCCGCTTCGAGGTGATGGGCAAAGGTCGGCTCCTGGCCCCGAGCGCGCCATTGCAGCTCGGCAACGCCGGCACGGCGACCCGCTTCCTCACCGCGGCGGCCGCGCTCGTGGACGGCGAGGTGACGGTGGACGGCGATGCGCACATGCGGCGACGCCCGATCGCACCCCTGCTGGCGGCGCTCGGCGCGCTGGGCGTGGTCGCGGAGGCGCCGAGCGGCTGTCCTCCCGTGCGCATCCACGGACGTGGCGGGCTGGGCGGGGGCCGTGTCGAGGTCGACGCCGCACTCTCCAGCCAGTACGTGTCCGCCCTGCTGATGCTCGCCGCCTGCGCCCGCGGAGCCGTCGAAGTCGCGCTGCAGGGCGATGGGATCGGCGCCCGGGGCTATGTGGACCTGACGCTCGCCGCCATGCGCGCCTTCGGCGCGCAGGTCGAGGCGGTCGGCCCGGCCGCCTGGCGGGTGCAGCCTACCGGCTACACGCCCTGCGACTTCAGTGTGGAGCCCGATGCATCGGCCGCCACCTACGTCTGGGCGGCTGCGCGGCTGACGGGCGGGACCATCGACCTCGGCCTTGAGCCAGCCCGCTTCAGCCAGCCGGACGCCGCGGCCTTCAGGGTCATCTCGAGCTTCCCGCACATGCCCCCGGTGATCGACGGCTCCCAGATGCAGGATGCGACGCCTACGCTTGCGGTGCTGGCGGCGTTCAACGCCGCCCCGGTGCGCTTCGTCGGCATCGCCAACCTGCGGGTGAAGGAATGCGATCGCCTGGCGGCCCTCGCTGCGGAGCTGAACCGCCTGCATCTCGGCCTGGCGCGTGAGGAGGGCGACGTGCTGACGGTCATGGGCGAGACCGCCCCGCCCTGGCGCGCTCGACCCGTCCGGCTACGCACCTACGCCGACCACCGCATGGCCATGAGCCTCGCGCTGCTCGGGCTGCGGCTGGAAGGCGTCGAGATCGAGGATCCCGGCTGCGTGGCCAAGACCTTCCCGGGCTACTGGGACATGCTCGGCGGGCTGGGCGTCGGGCTGGAACCGGCCTGACCGGCCGACTGGACGGGCGGGCGGGGCGGCATGGTTCTTGAGCGGCGCGGTCCATGCCCGCCTCAGCCGTCGCAGTCCAGGACGCTCCGCCCCGTGAACTCACGCCTCGGCCGAGTTCGGCGAGCGTCACCCGCGCCTGGGCGCGCGCGCTGGAGCAGACCGCTCGCCTGACCGCCGATCCGCAGCGCCCGCTCGCCGCCGTCCTGGACGCATTGGGCGACCAGTACGGCGCGGCCCCAGCGCTGGTCTCCACGAGCGCTGCATATAGCTTCGCCGACCTCGCCGGCCGCAGCCGCCGCTACACCCGCTGGGCGCAGGCGCAGGGCTACGGCGCCGGCGACACGGTCGCCCTGCTCGCCCCCAACCACCCCGACTATTTCGCAGCCTGGAGCGGGATCAGCCGCACAGGCGTCACGGTGGCGCTCATCAACACCAACCTTGAAGGTCGGGGCCTCGCCCATTGCCTGAACGTCGGCGACGCCCGCGCCGTACTGCTGTCGCCAGCGCTGGAAACCGCCTACGCCGGCGCCGCCGACCACCTGCTTCGAGGCGTCACGGTCTGGCGGCTGGGCTGCGACGGCGGCCTGGACCTCGCCGCCTACAGCGATGCACCGCTCTCGGCCGAAGAGGCTGATGGCGCCCGGCTCACCGACCGCGCTCTGTTGATCTTCACCTCCGGCACCACGGGCCTGCCCAAGGCGGCCAATGTCAGCCACGCCAGGGTGCTGACCTGGTGCGGCTGGTTCGCCGGCATGATGGACGCCACGCCCGCCGACCGGCTCTACAACTGCCTGCCCATGTACCACAGCGTCGGCGGCGTGGTGGCGGTGGGGGGCGTGCTGCTGAACGGCGGCTCGGTGTTCGTGCGCGAGCGGTTCTCCGCAAGCGCCTTCTGGGAAGAGGTGGCGGCCTATGACTGCACCCTGTTCCAGTACATCGGAGAGC
Source organism: uncultured Caulobacteraceae bacterium (assembly GCA_964246615.1). Lineage (GTDB taxonomy): Bacteria > Pseudomonadota > Alphaproteobacteria > Caulobacterales > Caulobacteraceae > CAHJWH01. The sequence continues at coordinate 3,861 of CAXTRP010000114.1, forward strand.
TCTGCCGTTTCCTGCTGGCCAGTCCTCCGCATCCAGCCGAGCGGGGCCACCGGCTGCGTCTGGCCTGCGGCAACGGCCTGCGCGAGGAGGTCTGGACCGCCTTCCAGGAGCGTTTCGCCATTCCCAGGGTGCTGGAGTTCTACGCCGCTACGGAAGGCAGCTTCTCGCTCTACAACGTGGAAGGCCGGCCTGGGGCCATCGGTCGGGTGCCGCCCTTCCTCGCCCATCGCTTCCCCGCCGCCATCGTCCGCTACGACGCCGAGACGGGCGGCCCGGCGCGCGACGCGGAGGGCCGCTGCATTCGCTGCGCACCCGACGAGCCTGGCGAGGCCATCGGCCGGATCGCGGCCCCTGCCGATGGGGGCGCCAACCGCTTCGAGGGCTACACCGACCGCGCCGAAAGCGAGCGCAAGGTGGTGCGCGACGTGTTCGATCCCGGCGACGCCTGGTTTCGCACCGGCGACCTGATGCGGCGCGACGCAGCCGGGTTCTTCTATTTCGTCGACCGGGTGGGCGACACCTTCCGCTGGAAGGGCGAGAACGTCTCCACGGCCGAAGTCGCCGACGCGCTGTCCGCCTGCCCCGGTGTGACGGCGGCGGCGGTCTATGGTGTAGGGCTGCCCGGATGCGAAGGTCGCGCCGGGATGGCGGCCCTGTCCACCGGCCCGGGCTTCTCGCTGAGGGCCCTGTCCGACCAGATCGCTTCCAGCCTACCGCCTTACGCTCGGCCTGTGCTGCTGCGCCTGTGCGAAGACCTGCAAGCCACCGAGACGTTCAAGCTCAAGAAGACAGCCCTGGTGCAGGAGGGGTTCGACCCCGCCCATGTGCGCGATCCGCTGCTTGTGCTGGACGCAGGCGCCTATCGTCCGCTCGACAGGGCCGCTCATGCCTGCATCGTGGAGGGCCGGCTCCGCTTCTAGACGCGTGTGGCCTTCGAGCTTAGCGGCGCCCTATGCTAAGCGCCTGCAGTGGACGAGGAGGACGACCCTGGAACGGGTGTTCGGCGACTTTCCCTGGGTGCTGCGGACGCCGCTTCCGGAATTAGACCGTTTCAAAGATCAGGCCAAAGCCCTGGTGCTGGCGGAATTTAAGGCCTGGGAAGCGCCCAAAGAGCAGTACAGCTTTCCAATCCGCAGCGAAGACGCGGCCTTTTCGACCGTGTACGACCATTTCCACACCGAATGCGAGCGCACCTTCGAGCCGTTCACCCTGCACCCGCACTCCCGCCGACAGGTGTTCGCCTATGTGCAGAACAACCTGCGCGGCGCTTCGGTCTGGCACGACCATCTCGCCACATCCACGATCAACGGCGTCTATTATCTCAGCGCGCCGCCGGCTTCGGGCCAGCTATGGTTCCTGTTCCGCGAGACCCTGCTGAAGACGTCGCCGCAGGAAGGCTGGCTGTATCTGTTCCCGCGCTGGCTGCTTCACAAGCCGGTCCCCCAGCAGGCGCCGTTCCACCGCATCAGCCTCAACGTGGAGCTGATCACCAACGAGTGCCCCATCGCGCGGGAGGGCGGGGCCAGGTGGTGAAATCACCCTGTCGCCGCGTAGATCATGATCCCGGTCGCCACTGAAAGGTTGAGGCTGTCCGCCCGGCCACGCATGGGGATCTTCACCGCAACGTCGCAGGCGGCGGCGAGGGCGGAGGGCAGGCCGGCCTGTTCGTTGCCCATCAGGATCAGGTTTGGCGCGCGATAGGGCGCGTTGCGGTAGTCGATCTCAGCGTTCAGCAGCGTGCCCACCACCGCTCCCGGCCAGCGCGCTCGCCAAGTTAGGAACGCCGCGACATCCAGCCTGTAGAGCGGGACGGCGAACACGGACCCCATGGTCGCACGTACCGCCTCCACCGAAAACGGATCGCAGCAGTCCCCCACCAGGATCACGCCGCCGCAGCCCGCCGCATCTGCGGTCCGCACGATGGTCCCGAGGTTTCCAGGGTCTCGCACCGCCTGCAGCGCCACCCAGCAGGACGCGTCACCGGGAACGATCTGCTCGATCGCGGCGAAGCGTTGGGGGAAGACGCCGAGCACAGCTTGCGGATTATCGCGTCGGGCGATCTTCTCCAGCACCTCACGCGTCACCTCCACCACCTCGCCGCCGGCCTCGCGCGTGGCGCGGATCGCCTGCTGAAGCACGGGATGTTCGGCGCCTGGACCGTGTAGGAGCACGCGGGGAGCGTGACCCAGATCAACGGCTTCCGCGACGATCTTCAGACCTTCCGCCAGGAACAGGCCGCTTGCCTCGCGCGCCTTGCGCAGGTGCAGACCTCGCGCCAGCTTGACCAGCGGGTTGGTGAGCGAGGTAACCCGGCGGGCTTCGCTCATCAGCCCTGCGCCCAACGGGCGAAGAAGGACAGGCCGATCTCCCGCGGCTGGCCAACCCCTTCGTCCTCCCGCAGCGCCAGCTCCCCCCAGTCCACTACGCCGCTCCGCCCCTTCAGCGCGCCAGACAGAAGATGCGCCAGCGACAGCCCGGAGATACGCGCGGCATAGGCGTTCAGCAGCAGGAAGTCGGCGTCCTCGGCCAGCAGCTCGGCGCACAGGCCCACCAGTTCCGGCAGATCCTCGGCCAGCCGCCAGACCTCCCCCGCGGGGCCTCGTCCGTATTTGGGAGGGTCCAGGATGATCCCCTGATAGCGCGAGCCGCGCTTCACCTCCCGCGCCACGTAGCGCCGGGCGTCCTCGCATATCCAGCGTACCGGCCGATCGGCCAGGCCCGACAGCTCCGCGTTCTCCCGCGCCCAGCCGACAGCCTTCTTGGACGCGTCCACATGGGTCACCTCCGCGCCCGCCGCTGCGGACACCAGGCTGGCGACACCGGTGTAGCCGAACAGGTTAAGCACCCGCGGCCGGGTCGTTTGTGCGCGCACGCGGCGCTCCAGCCAGGCCCAGTTCGCCGCCTGTTCGGGGAAGAAGGCGAGGTGGCGGAAGCTGGTCAGCCTCGCCTTGAACCGCGCCGGCCCCCAGGCCAGCGGCCAAGTGTCGGGCACGGGCCGGTTCAGCTTCCAGCGCCCATCGTCTTCCTCGTCGGCAGGGTCGAACACGGCGTCTGCCGCCTCCCAGGTCTCAGCTGGCAGGCGTGGCGACCAGAAACACTGCGGCTCCGGCCGGACCACGGTGAAGCGGCCATATCGCTCCAGTTTGCGGCCCGCCCCGCTGTCCAGCAGGGCGTAGTCGCTCCATGACGAGGTGCGCAGGATGGTGGGCTCGGTCGCCAGCGGCGGGAGGGGGTCGGTCACCCGGCTTGCTTAGAGGCTTTCGCCTGCGAGCAAAATCATCGCGCGCCTTTAGTCCGATGCGGAGTTGCATCAGGATAGAGGGCCGCCTCGCCACCCCTGCCAAGCCTTGCTCCATGATCCCCGCCTACGAAGACATCCTGAACGCCGCTGCTCGCCTGCAGGGCCACGCGGTGGAGACGCCGCTGCTCCACGCCGACGCGCTGGACGATGCGGCCGGCGGGCGGGTGTTCGTCAAGGCGGAGGCGCTGCAGCGCACCGGCTCGTTCAAGTTTCGCGGCGCCTACAATCGGCTGTCGCGGCTGACGTCGGACGAGCGGACGCGCGGCGTGGTGGCCTACTCCTCAGGCAACCACGCGCAAGGCGTCGCAGCAGCGGCGCGGCTCGTGCGCTGTCCGGCGGTGATCGTCATGCCGGCCGACGCCCCGCGCATCAAGCTGGAAGCGACGCTCGGTTACGGAGCCGAGGTGGTCTCCTACGACCGCTACACCCAGAGCCGGGAGGCCATCGCCGGGCGCATCGCAGGAGAACGCGGGGCGGTGGTGGTCCCGGCCTTCGACGACCCGTTCATCGTCGCCGGCCAGGGAACGGTGGGGCTGGAGGCCGCACACCAGCTCGCGGCGGCGGGCGCACAGGCCGATGTGCTGCTCTGTCCGGGCTCCGGCGGCGGCCTGATGGCGGGAATCACGCTGGCCTTCGAGCAGCTGTCGCCAGCGACCAGGCTCTACGTGGTCGAGCCGCAGGGCTATGAGGACCACGCCGCCAGCCTGGCCGCGGGTCGGCCGACCCGCGTGGGCGCCGCAGCGCCCAGCCTGTGCGACTCGCTGATGGCGCCGGAGCCCGGGGCGATCCCGTTCGCTGTCACCGGGACCCGGTTGGCCGGCGCGCTGGCGGTGAGCGATGAGCAGGCGCTGGCCGCCATGGCCTTCGCCTTCCGCCACCTGAAACTGGTGCTGGAGCCCGGCGGCGCAGTGGCGCTCGCGGCGTTGCTCGGCGGCGCGCTGCCGCTGGAGGGCCGCACCGCGCTGGTGGTGGCCTCAGGCGGGAACGTCGATCCGCAGCTCTATGCACGGGCGCTGGCGGGATAAAGCGATCTGGCCCGCAGCAAAAAGGCGCGCCAGATCGCTCTGACGCGCCTCCGATCTCAAGCCTGCGACAACCTCAGCGCGGCGTGCGGGGC
>CAXTRP010000115.1:0-8245 GCA_964246615.1 uncultured Caulobacteraceae bacterium
CAGGACGTGGATCTTGCGGTGCGAATGTGCACCGGCACGCCAGAGGGTTACAACGCCGGCCTCTATATCCAAGGCGCCTGCGACGTGCGTTTCGCCGGGGCGTCGGCGGTTCGGATCGAGAGCGGCCAGGCGTCGGTGGCCCTGTTCCAGCCCTGGTACGGCCGTTCCGGCCTGCTGACCTGGAGCCTGGAGGACGCCGCCTCCATCACCCGCCATCCCGCCGCCACCGCCTCCGGCTGGCTCGGCGTCTCGGCCTACCAGGGCGCCGGGCGCATGGCGGTGGTCGCCGGTTCGATCAACTCCTCCGCCTCACCGCCCATCGAGGCCGGCATCCACGCCAACGGCTACTCAGGCCCGTCCTACGGCGCGGTGAGCCAGGCCTAAACGAGCGTGTTCCGAAATCGGTCGCCAACGCAGCGACAACAGCGTTGTTAACGGTCCGGCAACGCCCGAGCGGCGCAAGCTGTTGACAGCCCCTCTGGCGAGATCACACATGAGCATCATGCCCATGATCAAGGTAAGCGCGGCCTACGACAGCGAAGCTGGCGTCTGGTGTGTCGAAGCAAGTGAGCTTCCCGGTCTGAACGTCGAAGCGAAAACCGTCGAGGAGCTCCAGGTTCAGATCGAGCTGGCTGTCATTGACCTTATAGAGGCCTCGGGTGGCGCCGAGGGTGATTTCGAAGTTCCTATCGAACTTGTCGCGCATTACGTGGCGCGTTCCCGGGACGTCGCCATCGCTTGAGAGGTTACGGACGAGCGGTAAGGGACCGGCTTGATGAAGGCGGTTGCTGGTTCCTGCGCCACGGCCGTGGCGATCACGATATCTGGCGAAGTCCTCACGCGCCCAACCCTTTCACCGTCCCTTTGAACATCGACTCCAAAGTCACGGCGAACAAGATCTTGCGAGATGCTGGATTGCCCAAGGCGTTCTAGCCGTAAGTAGCCGATCCAACTTCGTGGTGTGGGTGCGCTGCGGCGCCGAGCGCTTTCGAGACTTCCGGCCTCGTAAAAAGCAGCGGACGACGCCGTATCCTCAAAAGGAACAAAGCATGAACTTCGTCTTGCCAGTAGTGACCATCTTAAGCTTGATCGGCTTTGACTCGGCTCTCGCCCAGACGCCTCAGACGCTCGGGCCCGCCACCACCCATGTCGCCGCCCAGCCGTCGTCGGTCGTGCTGGCGGATGGTTCGGTGGTCGGGCCAGCCAATCCGCTGCCGACGCGCGACCTCAACGGCGCAGCTGTTGGCGGGTTCGTCGCCATCCCCGGCCTGGGGGTCAGTGTCCCTGCGGGCCGAGGGATCGCGGCGGTCTGCAGCGCAGCCGGCCAGGCGACGTTTGTGGCCCCCGACGGCTCCACCTTCGCGACGCCGCTCAACGTCGGCTTCAACCAGTTCGGCTTCGCAGTCGTCCAGGTGCAGGCCGGCGCCACGGCGAGCTGCACCTACACCAACCTGAAGTGAGCGAGGCTTAAAGCCATGTTGACCCCCGTCCTCGCCGCCGCGCCCGTCTTCGTCACCCCCGTGCTCGGCCAGATCGCCGCCGCTGCAGCCAACACCGCGATGATCCAGCAGGCCCTGGCCCACGGCGGCCGGGTGGACGTGCGCGGACAGGGCGTCGCCTACCTGAACGCCACCCTGGTGATCGGCGACGCCACCGAACTGACGCTGGAGGCCGGCCTGACGCTGCGCCAGGCGCCCAACACCAACCGCTCCATGCTGCGCACCTCCGCATCGCTGGCGAGCACCGCTGCTGTGACACTGAGCTGGACTGCGGGCCGCCTCTGCATGGTCGCCTGGCCTGCGCACGGCCTGACCGCCGGCCAGTCGGTATGGCTGCAGGGGGCGGCGAACGTCGCGAGCCAGACGCCCTACCTCGGCGTCTTCCCCGTCGTGTCGGTCACCGACGCCAACACCTTGGTGGTGCGCCTGCGCCGTGCGCCCACCGCCGCACCGACCCTGACGGTTCTGGCGGTGAGGGCCAACCAGGGCGTCACCGTCCAGGGCGGGGGCCTCTGGGACTATGACTTCGCCAACAACCCGATCCCGATCAACGTGGACACCCAGGCGCTGGTGATGGTGGGCGTGGACGGGCTCGTCGCCGACGTCCACGTGCAGAACGCCTTCAAGTATTGCCTGACGCTGAGCGCGGTCGCCAACTGGCGCGCCGGCCTTCAGACGCCGGTGACCCACTCCGACGGCGTCAAGGTCTACGGTCCCGCTTTTGACGGCGAGGTCTTGCGGCTGGCGGGCGCGCCCGGCGACGACTTCATCTCCTTCCAGCCCAAGGAAGCCGCGGGCTTCCTCCAGTATCCATTGTCTGAGGGCGACATCATCGGCGTGCGTGGCGGCAACCTGCAGCAGAACGGCCAGTCCGGCACAGACACCGTGGGCATGCTGACCTTCTACGCGCACGGGATCTACACCATTGACGACGTGGAAATCGCGGGCGTCCGGGGCGAGAACGGCTATCGCGCCATAAACCTCCGCAACAGCGGCGACCAGAGCTCAGGTCAGTTCGGCCGCATCAAGGTCACAGGCGTCGCCTGCCGCGCCCTCTACCCCGCCTATGCGGACGCTTCGGTCACCGGCGCGACCCTGACCGGCGACCGGCTCGAGCTGGGCCTGGAGAACAGCCAGACCACCGGCGACACCGCCAACAACCTCTACCAGGAGCACATCCACATCGGCGGCAGCGTCAGCGTCAAGACGCTGCGCATCGGGCTCAAGCTGACCGATCCGGGCTTCGGGGCTGCGGGCACGTCCTATGCGGTGAACATGGCCGGATCGGCCAAGCAGCTGGTGCTGGACGAGGTGCATTTCGCCTGTGCGGCCAACGCGCGGTTCCTCAACATCGGCAACTCCAGCCAAGCCATCACCGTGGATCAGGTGGTGTTCCGCGGCGGCTACTATGCCTGCGCCCACGTGGTCGATCCCGGCGGCGTGTCATCGGCCAACTTCGCCAACACGCCGGAGATCGGCTTTGACCGCACCCGGGTGGAGGGGACCGGGAACACCTCGGTCGTCGGCCTGTACGGCGCGGCCAACGTCACCTTCCATTCGGCCGTGCTGAACAACTGCAACCTCGGCCTGCTCCGCGCCAACGGCTCCTACGCCTGCACGGTGCGCTCGCTGGGGACGCGGCTGCTGGGCTCCAGCGCCTGGATCACCGCGCCCACGGGCACGCCGGCCTTCACCGTCCAGTCCGAAGAGGTGCAGGCCGACGTGACCGCGGGCTTTGTCGCCCGGACCAACGGCGCGCGGCTGTGGAACACCAACAGCGCGGCGGGCTCGCTTGGTCAGGCCGGCGTGGTGGACTGCGCGGGGACGGCCAGCGGCTCCTGGAAGCTGCGCGCCCAACCGACCCAGACCTACTGAGGGCGCGCGATGAGGAGCTTTCTTGCGCCGCGCGCCTGGCTGTCGATCGCTGTCGTCCTGCTGGTCGCCGCAAGCGAGGCGGCCCTGTTCGCAGGGCTCGGCGCGCCGGCGGAGCGCGACATCGTCAACGTCGTGGTCGGCGTGGTGATCGCCAAGTTCGGCACCGTCTACGACTACTATTTCGGCAGCGCCAAGCCCCCCGCGGACTGACGCGCCAAGGTCGCCGCCCCTTCAAACTCCATCGCGCCGCCTCCTGCCGAAGACGCAAGGGGCGGTTTTTTCGTTCGGGAGGATGCCCCCTATGACCTGGATGGACCTGATCGCCTCGGCCGCCGTGGTCGCGCCTGCTGCGGTCTGCTGGCTGCTGATCGTCCTGGGCGCCCTGGACGAGCCCCGCTCATGAGCACGCCGGACCTGTTACAGGACCTGATGCTGGACGAGGGCGTGCGCGAGCAGGCCTATGCAGACGCAGGCGGTGTCTGGACCATAGGTGTCGGTCATACCGGCCCCGAGGTCCACCGGGGACTGGCCTGGTCGCGCGACGCCTGTCTCCAGGCGCTGGACCACGACGTGGCGCGGGTCGAGCATGGCCTGGACCGGCGGCTGGCCTGGTGGCGCACCCTGTCGGCCGAACGTCAGGACGTGCTGGCCAACATGGCGTTCAACCTCGGCGTGGACGGGCTGCTCGCCTTCCGGCGCACCTTGGCGGCCGTGCAGGCGGGCGACTACGCCCAGGCCGCCTCGCACATGCTGACCAGCGAACCCTGGCGCTCCCAGGTCGGCCGGCGGGCCAAGCGGCTGGCCGACCAGATGCGGTCAGGCCAGCGGGCGCACCCTCCGGCAGGCGGCCGGGCGTGACCAGCGCCGCCTGGACTGCGGCGAGCTCCGCCGCCGGCGTAGTCGGCGTCTTCATCGTGCTGGTGCGCCACATGCTGACCAGCGCCCGCGAACAGGGCGCGCGCGACGAGCGCGAACGCCAGATGAGCCAGCGCATAGGCAAGCTGGAGGATCGCGTGGAGGGCGTGGCCGCGATCGAGAAGCACATAGCGGCCCTGGATGCGACGGTTCAGGGCTGGGATAAGAGGTTCGAGAGCCTGGAGGGCGTGGTGCGCGACGGCTTCGACAAGTTCGACCACCTGCTCCGTCCGGTGTTGCGCTACGCCGACCCCGGACGGCGCAACGGCCTCGGCCGGACGCGGGCCGAGCCCTGATGCAGCGCTACTGCCCGCGGTTGTGGCGACCGAGCGCCACTCCGCCGCCGGGAATTGCAGCCTGACCGCTCCGGCGGGAGCGTCCCCGTCGGCCCTCCCCGGGCTCCAGGGGCGTGCGGCGGCCGACCGCCAGTCCATGGGCGAGCGAAACGGTGAACCACAGCGCCAGGAACACCAGCGCCTGGCGGAACAGCAGCCAGAACACAAAGCTGGCGGCGCCTTCCGAGCCCAGGCCTCGCCAGATCAGATAGGCGTCGATTGCGGTGCACGGGCCCCAGAACGCCAGCACGGCGAGCTGCAGGAACAGCCTCACCCGCCTGTCCGCGCCCGGAGGCGGGGGCGTCCACGTGTCTTCGTGCTCATAGAAGCTGCGCAAGGGCGGGGCTCCGCGCCTAAGGCAGGCGCTTTGCGACAGACTTGACGGCTGCGCCTTAAGGGCGGGTAAAGAGGCGGTGAGCCAGCCCCCCGTTCCTCTCTTAGATGCGCGCACCACCAAGCTTGCGGCGGCGCTCCGGGCCAATCTGAGGCGTCGCAAGGCGGCCGCCCAGCCGGCCGCCGCTGCGCCTTCCACCGACCTTCCTGGCGAGGGCCAGCCGGACAGCGCATAGGCATCGTCGCATCGCGGGCTTGGCGCGAAGGCGGGGAAGCGCCTATATCGACAGCTCGCGGGGCGTTGCGGAACGCGCGGTCTCGCGCATGGAGTAGATGACATGGGCGGCCTCAGTCCTATTCACTGGCTGATCGTGCTCGGCGTGGGCGCGGTGGTCTTCGGCGGTCGCGGCAAGCTGTCCTCGATCATGGGCGATGCGGCCAAGGGCATCCGCGCCTTCAAGGAGGGCTTGAAGGACGAGCACACGGCCTCGGCCACCGCTCAGCCGGCGACCCTTTCAGCGCCGCCGCCGGTCGCCGCCGCTGTTTCGCCTGCACCCACGCCTGTCGTCGAGCGCGAGGATATCGCCCGCTGACGCGCCTTCCTCGGTCGGGCCCAGCCTCGGCCGTGACCCGGAACTGAGCCAGACATGTTCTTAGACGCCGGCGCCGAGGAGATCATGGTGGTGGCCGTGGTCGCGCTGATCTTCGTTGGGCCAAAAGACTTGCCCATCGTCCTGCGCAAGGTCGGCCAGTTCACGGCCAAGATGCGCGGGCTCGCCGCGGAGTTTCGCGCAAGCTTTGACGAGATGGCGCGCCAATCCGAGCTTGACGAGCTGAAGCGGGAGGTGGAGGCGCTGCGCCGCGGCGATTACGTCCAGCCCGTGCGTCAGGAGATCGACGGTCATTTCGAGAGCCTGCACCGAGAACTCGGCGCCCCGCCGCCTGCGGGCTTCGGCGAGCGCGAGGGCGAGGTCGTATCTTCGTCCACAGCGTCCGGCCCGCCCATGATGACCCGCCTGGCCGGACCGCCGCCCGACACGATCTCGGCCGACACACTCTCCCAGGCGCCTGAAGCGGCGTCGCCTCCATCTCCGATCGCCCATCCATCCGTGCCGCCCACGCCGGAGCCCGCCGGGTGAGTCAGCCCGATGAGAGCGAGATCGAAGCTTCCCGCGCCCCTCTCCTGGATCACCTCGCCGAGCTGCGCTCGCGCCTGATCGTCTGCGTCGGCGCGCTTTTCGTCGGCTTCATCCTCTGCTTCGTCTTTTCCCAGCAGATCTACTTGGCCCTGCTGCGGCCGTTCGAAATGGCCGGCGATCTGATCGCCGAGCAGAAGCTGCATGGTCACAAGGGTCCCTTTGACCTGCTTTTCGCCATCACCGGCCTGCACCCCATCGCCGGTCATGCGCAGAACCTGCGGCTGGTGTTCACAGCGCCCTTGGAATTCTTCTTCACCAAGATGAAGCTGGCGGGGTTCGGGGCGCTGATGGTCTGCTTCCCGGTCATCGCCTGGCAGCTGTACCGCTTCGTAGCCCCCGGGCTGTACCGGCGCGAGCGCAACGCCTTCCTGCCGTTCCTGGTCGCAGCGCCTTTGCTGTTCGTCTGCGGTGCGGCGCTGGTCTATTATCTTATGCTGCCCTTCGTGCTGTGGTTCTCCCTCTCCCAGCAAATATCCGGCGCTCACGTGCAAGTGGACCTGCTGCCGAAGGTCAGCGACTATCTCGACCTGGTCACCCACATGTTGCTGGCGTTCGGACTGTGTTTCCAGCTGCCGGTAGTGTTGTCCCTGGCGGGACTGGCGGGGCTGGTGGACGCGGCCACCCTCGCCAAGGGGCGACGTTACGCGATCCTGGGCATCGTGGTGGTCGCTGCGGTGGTCACCCCACCGGATCCTCTCAGCCAGCTGCTGCTGACCGTTCCGATCTATGGCCTGTACGAGATCAGCATCTGGTGCGTCCGCCTGATCCAACTCCGTCGCAAGCGCGAGGAGGCGCGGGCGCTGGTCTCGACCTGAGTTCAGGCTGGCGTTTCGCCGCCGGCTCAGGCGCTGCGTTTCGGCTGGCCCTTGGGCAGGTTCTCCGGCTGGCTGAAGCGGAAACTGATTTCGGGCCGGCGGGCGGACTCCTCCCCGACAGCGAGTGCCGCGACGCGCAGGGTCGCGCTGCCGGCGATGGCGAAGATGGCGGCGAGGTCGGACAGGGCGGCCTTCGCCCGGTCGTCCTTCACAAGATGGCTGGCGGCGTGCAGACCCATGGGCAGCAGGATGCCCAGACCCTCCACGCCGAACCGCTCGATGCGTCCCCACTTCGTCTTCAGAACGTCGCCGACACCTTTGGCCTTCACCTCGTGATGATGGACGACGGTGGCGGCGAGCTCGAGGGCTAGCGCGCCGCCTAGGATCAGGTTCAAGGCGTCGCGCGTCGCCGCATCCCGCTCGCCGAGGACCAGCGCCGCCGAGCCCGAAGCGATGGAGGAGGCGCCGAACCGGACCGCCAGGGACCGAGGCGCCGGCGCCCAATATGGCGTGCTGGTCGCCGCGAGCAGGGAAGCGGTGTAGACCGAAAGCCCCGCCCCGGTGATCGCCGAAGGGGCGGCGCCCCATTTCGCCACCGGCTTCAGCCAGCCGGCGCCGGGCAGCAGGTCGGCCAGGAACTGAGCCCCGGCGCCCAGCATCGAGCTGGGTATGAAGGCGGTGAGGATCCAGGTGCCGATCGACATGGGCGAGGCGCCCTTGGCGACCCGCCACATGTTGTAGAAGCGCTGGGGCGTGTGCAGGTCCCAGATCAGCAGCACCGCGCCGATGGTGGGCGCAAGCGTCGCCACGTAGCGCCCCCGCCGGCCCACGCCCTGCACCCGCTCGCCCTGCGCCGCTTCGGCGATGGTCGAGACGATGGCCGCACCGCCCGAAAGCCCGGCCAGGAAGATGTAGCCGCCGACCACGTAGTTGTTGAATGGAGCGGCCTTGAGCTGGGACCGTCCGTAGTAGGTCGGGCCCTTCCACTTGCTGGGCTGGCTGGCCTGGGAGGCGGTGTCGACGCTGGGCCGGATCTCCTTCTTGTTGAAGTGGCGTTCGGCCCGGCGGCGGGACCTGATATCAGCGTCCATGGCGCGGCGCTCCGGCGAAAGCCGCGACTGCGCCCAGCGCCAGGGCCGCGACCGCCATCAAGCCGGCGCTGAACGCCGGCCGCACCCGGTTGGAAGGTCGGGTGGGGGCGGCGGGCAGGTTGTAGGCTTCAGGGCGGTCGGTGAGCAGGAAGAAGGCGTTCAGGTACTGCATGTCGCCGGTGG
>CAXTRP010000116.1:0-7773 GCA_964246615.1 uncultured Caulobacteraceae bacterium
ACCGAACTTCTGACGCAGCTAAGCCGGTCGGCGCCTCTAAGACCGTGAGCCCTTCGCAATCTTGCGCCGCCTAGTTCGGGTCGACGCCACGCGTCAAGACCTCGAGCGGAGCATGACCGCCGGGTGTGACGCTCAGCACGGAGACGGCAGTGAAACGCCTGAACGCGTCGGCGGTGGCCTGGAGCGGAACGGTTGGTTGAACACCGGCGTTGACGACCACGCCTGCCGGCTTCAGCCCGCGGCCGCGGAGCGCTTCGAGGGCAGTCAGCCCATGACTGATCGCGCCGAGATAGCTTCCGCAGACAAGCAGCACGGGCAGGCCGAGCGCCGCCGCCAGGTCCAGACCGGTGGCGTCTTCGGTGATCGGGCTCATCACCCCGCCCACGCCCTCCACCAGCCAGTCGTCATGATCCGGCTCGGCCAGAACGGCGCGGGTCCAACGCACCACCTCGGCAAGGGCGACGGTCCGTCCCTCCAAGGCCGCCGCCATATCCGGCGACAAGGCTGTGCTGAAGCGCCAGGGAGAGCAGCAGTCCAGCGCCGCCGCCGTAACCGCCCTGCCCTGCGCTGCGAGCAGCACGGCGGGATCGCTGCTGAGGAAGGCGGGGTCGTCCACGGCCGGCAATCCGCTCGCCAGCGGCTTGCAGACCCTTATACGATGGCCGCGGCTGTGCAGCTGGCGCACGAGCGATGCTGTGACGTAGGTCTTGCCCACATCAGTGCCCGAGCCAGCCACGAAGACCTTCATGCGCGAGATCCCAGAAGTTCGAGCAGCGCTACAGCCAAGGTGTCCACCTGCGCCTCAGTGTGAGCGGCCGATAGGGCGATGCGTAATCGAGCCTGACCCGCCGGAACGGTGGGCGGCCGGATCGCCGCTACAAGAAACCCTTGTGACTGCAGCGCCTCAGACAAGGTCATGGCGAGCCTGGCTTCCCCAACGATCACCGGGATCACTGCGCTCTGAGCCGGGGGCAGGCCGAGCGCTGTGGTAAGCCTGCGGGCCAAGGCGAGCGGCCGGGCGGACCGCGCCGGCTCCGCCTCCAGGATGTCCAGGGCGGCGAGAGCTGCAGCCGTCGAGGCCGGAGGAAGCCCCGTGGTGTAGACGAAAGTGCGCGCGCGGCTCTTCAGCAGATCCACGACGGACTGGGATGCGCACAGATAGCCGCCGTAGCTGCCAAGCGCCTTCGACAGGGTGCCCAGCTCCAGCGGCGCTTTCACCGGATCGTCCACGACCCCCAGCCCGTGCGCGTCATCCAACAGCAGCCAGGCGTCGTGCTCGGCGCCAAGCGCGGTCAGGGCGGAGCTCGGCGCCCGGTCGCCGTCCATGCTGAAGACACGCTCGCTCAGGATCATCACGCGCCGCGCGCTCGACCGTTCGGCTTGCAGGAGCTGGCCTAGGTGGTCGATGTCGTTGTGGCGAAAGCCGAGCATGCGTGCGCCGGAGAGCCGCGCACCGGCGACCATGCAAGCGTGGGACAGGCTGTCGAACAGCACCAGATCGCCTGGCCCGACCAGGGCCGGCGTCACGCCCAGATTGGCAAGATAGCCGCTGCCGAAGACCAGAGCCGCCTCGCTGCCCTTGTGACGCGCAAGCCGGCGTTCCAGCTCGCCGAGCAGCGGATGGTCGCCGGTGACCAGGCGCGACGCAGCCGCTCCAGCGCCATATCGGTCAATGGCGGCGATAGCCGCCGCCTTCACTCGCGGGTCGGTGGCCAAACCCAGATAGTCGTTGCATGAGAAGGAGATCAGCTCGCGGCCAGCCCGCATGACCCTGACGCCGCCTGTCCGTCGGGTCGGCGACAAATCGCGACGCAGGGCCTCGTCCTCAAGGCCGGCCAACTTGGCTGAGGCGAAAGCATCCAGACTGGACATGGGGCTAGACGTGGCGCGTGCGCCGCCCGGAGTCAAAACCTGCAGCGCTGGAGCAGCGCCGACGCAACGGTCAGGACTGTGCGAGAGTGGCGGCCGCGATCACGGCTTTAGCCGGCGCCGGCTCCTTGGCGGTCACTGGAGCGGAGGCAGGCGCCCCGGCCGCAGCCACTCCGGACCCCTTGGCCTCAATAAGCGCCTTCGGGTCACCGATCGGAACGGAGACCAGCTTCGGCGCCGTCGCGGGCGGCTTGAGAGCCGTCGGCGAAGCAATCGGCGGCGCGGTCAAAGCCGCGGACTTGACGGGATCGGTCATCGGCTCGGTCGCCGGCGCCGTCGTCTCCAACTGGGCCAACTGGCGGCTCGCGGAATGAGGGGAAGGTGCGGGCGTCTGCTGGAACATGCTCGGTGCGCCGGCGTGTCCGCCAAAACGATAGAAGACGTGGGCGCCGATCTGGGCCACCTTCAAGAGGCCGGCGAAAGCACCCGCACGAGCCGTCTGGAAATGGGTTGCGTCACCCACCGCGCCCATCACGGCGCCATGCATCTCGGCTGCAGCGACGGTTTCCGCCCGCCGCCACGCCGTGCTGCCGGTCTGCGCAGCCTGCGAACCGCAGGCGAAGGAGAACTGGCAGCCACTTGCGGTGCGTTGGTGCACCACGCCGCAGATGGTCTTCGGGAAGGCTGGATGGCGGACCCGGTTCAGCACCACCTGAGCCACGGCCTGCTGACCCGGCTGCCCTTCCCCGCGGGCTTCGAAGTAGACGGCCTCCGCCAGGCAGTGCAGGTCAGAGCCGGAAGCTGTCACCTGCTCGGACCGAAAGGGTTCGGCGGGCTTGTGGAGCGCGATGGCGGCCAAACGGATGCGGTCGCGTAAGGCCTGAAGATCTGGCGCTAGACCTATGGCCGGCGTCGCAGTCGCACGGCTGGTTTCAGCCAGACGAGCGTGTGTCGCAGAGTGCGCCGGAGTAGAAATCAATGCAGCAACTGGTGCGGACCCTGAGCCCACGCGTCCCTCGACGCTGACCACATGTCCCCCGCTGCCGGCCAGGTACACCACGCCGATGAAAAGGCCTGCACCGGAGCCGAGCACGATGGCCTGGGTCAGCGCACGCACGTCTTCGCCGCGCGTCCGAGTGTAATCCAGCAAAACGTCTCGTCCTGTTCGGCGAGGGCTATCACCCCCCGAAAGATCACCCCCGCCGAACTATGCGGCCCGGAGGATTAGCGTCGGTGCAAGCGACGAAGACCGACAGCAACAACACATAGGCTCGACTAATGTGGCCGAAAATTGTCGAGTTCGACTCACTAAGCTCCTTAGCATCACCTTGCCGCACCTAGAAGCGCTTGCCCCGCGGCGAATCGCGCCGGCTGTGGAAGGCGACTGGACGCGATGGGCGGGGTTCTGCAAAAGGGCGAGTGCTGGTGCCTGTATGCCCTCTTTCGAGACCGCCGAGCGGACTTTCCTGAATGCGTAAAACTCTCGTCGCCGCCGTCGCGCTGGCGCCCCTTTGCCTTGCGGCGAGCCGCGGTTTGGCGCTGGCGACCGATACCATCAGCAGCGGCGTCAACTCCCCGGTCCAGACCGCCACCGCCACCGGTGGCGCGCCGGACAGCATCGATATCGTCGCCGGCGGCTCGGTGACGGTGACTGGGACGACGCCCGCGGTGACGCTGAACAGCGGCACGACCGCCACGCCCAACAACGTGGGCGTCGAGGGCGCGATCAACATCACCGGAGTGAATAACTCGGTGGGCCTTCGTGACGCGGGCGGCGGCGTCGGTTCGGTGACCGTCTCCGGCACGATCAGCAACTCCGAGAGCTATTCGCCCAGCACCAACAGCGACGGCTTCTCCGACACGCCCTTCGCCTCTGTCGGAAGCACCGGCCGTTTCGGCATCCAGGTATTTGGGACCACACCCGCTGTGGGCGACATCGACAACCTCGGCACCATCACGGTGAAGGGCGACCTGTCGGCGGGCGTTTCCATCGAGGGTCCGCTAACCGGCTCCCTGTTCAACTCCGGGACCATCACCTACGTCGGTGATAGCGGAGCGGCCATCCGGTCGCTGTCGGCGGGGTCGATCTCGGGCGACGTCAACATCACCGGTCCGGTGAGCGCCCAGGGCACCAGCTCCAGCGCCATCAACCTGGCCGGCGACGTGGGCGGCCATGTCCTGATCGAGTCGACGATCACCGGCACCGGCTACGCGACGTCGGCCCGCCCGACCACTACGACCACCTTGAACAATGTTCAGGCTGCCGGCGACCAGCTGCTGCAATCCGCCGGCGCTGTGATCATCACCGGCAACGTAGGCGGCGGCGTCTTCGTAGGCTCGCCGCCTGTCGGCACCACCACCTCAACCGGCGCCGCGGTGGACTTGGATGGAGACGGCGTTCCGGACGTCAGCGAGGGATCGGGATCGATCACCAATTTCGGGAGCGCCCCTGCGCTCAGCATCGGCGGCGGATCGACGGCGACGACCATTGGAACCTTCCTGAACGCCGCAGGGACCAACCCGGATACCGACGTCGGCCTGCCAGCCGGCTCGACCAACGCCTTCGGCGTCATCATTCGCGGCTCGGTGTCCGGCCAGGGCGTCTACGACACCGTGCCCGCCACCGGCCTGCAGATCGGCACGAACAACGGTGCGGGGGTCTCCATCGCCGGCGGCGTGCGGGTGGTGGGCAGCGTCAGCGCCCAGAGCTTTGAGGCGAACGCGACCGCCATCGATATCAAGCAGGGCTCGATCGTCCCTGAAATTCGCAATGAGAACTTCATCGCCGCCAGCATCTCGCACTCGGTGGTGGCGACCAACTTTCCGGCCGGCATCGTGGCCACCGGCATTCAGATCGAGAGTGGCGCCAACGTCGGCTCGATAAGCAACTTCGGCACTCTCGAGGCCTCCGCCAACGGCGACCACATGACCGCGGTCGCCGTACGTGACGCCTCAGGAAGCGTCACCAACATCCTCAATGAAGGCGTGATCTCCGCAGGCGTGACGCCCGTGACGGCTGGGTTGGTCTTGCCTACGGGTTCGACCACCGCCCTGGACCTCAGCATGACAGGCGCGGCGCCCAGCACGACGGGCGTGACCCTGACCCAGCAGGTCAATCCAAACCCTATCGCGGTCGAGGTCAGCACCACGACGAACTCCGCCGGGGTTGTCAGTACGACCGCGGCCCTGACGACCGCGACTGCAACCACCACGACCACCACGACCACCACAACGGCCGGCGTCACGACCACGACCACGACCACCACGCCCACCTTTCCTCAGATCGTCGGGGACGTGCTGCTCGGCAATGGAACCAACACCGTCAACATCCTGGGCGGTAGCGTTACTGGCGCGCTGAGCCTGGGATACGGCGGAGGCACCGCCTTCACGCTGGGCCAAACCGCCAATGCATCGGGACAGCTCGCCGAGTTCGCCATCTATCAGGGCGACTTGAGCTACACCGGCCAAAGCTTGGCGCTTAACGTCGCGAACGGCAGCTTGATCAACACCAAGGCCAGCACCTTGGGCCTGTCCAGCTTGCATGTGGGCGGGAACAGCCTGCTCTATGCCGCCATCGATCCGTCCAACACCACGACCGATCACACGCTCTACAACGTCAGCGGGACGGCGACCTTCGACAGCGGCGCCCAGATCGGCATCTTCCTGAGATCGCCGTTGTTCACCGAAACAACCTACACCGTCGTTCAGGCCGCCAACCTGGTGGACAACAGCGGCGGTACGCTCGCCTTGAACCAGGTGCCCTTCGTGCTCGTCGGAACCGAGACGACGAACACCGCCAATGGAACCATCGCGGTGAACCTGCGCCGCCGCACCGCCGCCGAAGCGGGCCTGAACCCTGCCGAATCCTCGTCCCTGAACGCCGTTTATACTTCGCTGACCAACGATCCCGTTATCGAAGGAGCGGTGCTGGGCCAGTACACCCGTTCCAGCTTCCTCAACGTCTATGACCAGCTGCTGCCTGACTACGCCGGCGGCATTTTTCAGCTGACCTTGGCGGCGTCGGACGCGGTGACCCGCGCCACCTCCCGGGTCAATGACATCGAGAACCCGAGCGGCACCCGCGGAGCCTGGGCGGAGGAGGTGGCTTTCGGCGTGAACCGCTCTCGATCCAGCGAGTCTGCTGGTTATCAGGGCGGCGGCTTCGGCTTCGTGGGCGGGCTTGAAACCGGCGGCGCCGGGCTGGGCGCCTTCGGCCTCACGGGCTCCTTCCTTACGGGAGACGTGAAGAACCCGCATTCGCCGGGCGACAACCTGTCGAGCTTCTCCGAAGGCGAAGGCGGCGCATATTGGCAGGCGCAGCTCGGCGGTCTGCGCGCCGACGCGCGCGTCGGTGGCGGTTACCTGCTCTACGCCAACCGGCGCGAGCTGCTGCTCAAGGATGCCAGCGGCAATGTCACGCTGGACCGTAGCTCCAAGGCCAGCTCGTCCGGCTACACGGCCACGGGCCATTTCGGCCTGGGTTACCAGACCGGCCAGATCGGCGGGATCTACTTCCGCCCACAGGTGCATGGCGACTACTTCTACCTGAACCAGGGCTCCTATACCGAGCACAACGGCGCCGAGACGAGTGGCGCCGATGGGTTCGACCTATCCGTGGCCACCCGCAACGGCAATGAGGCAAGCGGCACCGCGGGACTGGTCACGGGCGTCACCTTCGGCCAGGGCTTCAAATGGCGCCCCGAGCTTGAGGTCGGTTATCGCAACGTTTTCTCCGGTACGTCCGGAGCGACCACCGCCAACTTCACCAATGGCACGCCTTTCACCATCGATCCGAATTCCGTCAAAGGCGGTGGTCCCACGGCGAGGCTGGACGTGAAGGCCGACACGGACTTCTACGAGCTGAACTTCGAAGCGGGCGCCGAGGAACGTACCCACTTCACCGAAGCCGACGTAAGGCTGAGCGTTCGCGTCCTTTTCTGATCGCTTAGCGCCCGCTACCAATACGGCGGGTGCAGGGGACAGACATGGGCGTGCTGGATGACCTTGGAGCGCTGGATAAAGACCAGCGGTCCGCCTTCCTGGCCAGCTTCCTTGGCTGGACGCTGGACGCGTTCGATTTCTTCCTGCTGACCTTCGTGGTCAAGGCGATCGCCACCGACTTCCACGCCAAGCCCAGCGCCGTGCAGGGGGCGATCTTCCTGACGCTGGTGGCGCGGCCGTTCGGGGCGCTGTTCTTCGGTTGGCTGGCGGACAAATTTGGCCGGCGACCGATCCTGATGATCGACGTCCTGCTCTACTCAGCGCTGGAGCTGGCGTCCGCCTTTGCTCCGAGCCTTGTGGCGCTGCTCATCTTGCGCACGCTCTTCGGCTTCGTCATGGGCGGCGAGTGGGGGATTGGCGCTTCGCTGGCGTTGGAGTCGATCCCGCCTCGCTCGCGCGGCATCGTCTCAGGCATCCTGCAGGAAGGCTATGCGGTGGGCCAGCTGCTCGGCGCGCTGGTGTTCGCATTCGCCTATCCCCACTTCACGCAGTGGCTTCCCAACGTGGCGAGCTGGCGAGTGCTATTCGTGGTGGGCGTCGCGCCGGCGCTGCTGGTCTTCTACATCCGTCGCAATGTGAAGGAGAGCCCGTCCTTCGAGGCGCGCCGGGGCCAGCCACACCGCGGCCAGGATGTCATCGCCACCCTGGCTCAGCATTGGAAGCTGCTGATCTACGCGGTGGCGCTGATGGCGTGCTTCAACTTCTTCAGCCATGGCACTCAGGACAACTACGCCACCTTCTTGGAGGTGCAGCACGGCTTCAAGCCGCAGACCGTGGGCCTGCTGACCGCCATCATGAACCTTGGCGCCATTTCTGGCGGCTTGGGTTTCGGCGCTTGGTCCGAACGGCTCGGCCGGCGACGCGCCATCGTCATCGCCGCGTTGCTGGCCTTGCCGATCATCC
>CAXTRP010000116.1:7783-8156 GCA_964246615.1 uncultured Caulobacteraceae bacterium
TTCGCGCCCACCCCTATCCTGCTGGGGCTTGGAGGCTTCCTCCTTCAGATTTCGGTACAGGGGGCGTGGGGAGTCGTGCCCGTGCACCTGAACGAACTGTCGCCCGAAAACGCTCGCGGGACCTTTCCCGGGGCCGCTTACCAGTTCGGCAACCTTATCGCCGCTTACGCCGTGCCATTGCAGGGCCGTTTGGCGGAGGCGCACCCGACCGTGCGAGGAACGCCGAATTACGGGCTGGCGCTCGCGTTAGTCGCAGGCGCCACCGCCATCGTGCTGGCCTTGCTGACCTGGTTCGGTCCCGAAGCCAAGGGCAAGTCATTCGAGACCTGAGTAGCCTGTGATCTCTTTCAAGCTTCGCAGGCACGAAGCCCCG
>CAXTRP010000117.1:0-8110 GCA_964246615.1 uncultured Caulobacteraceae bacterium
GGCCTTGTTGCCAGTGAAAAGGTCGAGACACCCTACGAAGGACCGCCTCTTCGCCGACCGCCAGCGCTTGTGCCTCAACTGAATGGCTTCTTGAAGCAATTTGGCACAGCCATTCTGCTTGACAATACAGACCAGTTCGACAGCATTGTCAGCGGACCTCGCAAAGGGTGGCAGTTATATACGTGTGTGACCTAGTAGGTCAAAGTTCTAATTTCGCCTGATCGTCGCGGCCCTCGCGCGGCGCACGCCTGAACGCTGCCCCGGTGTCAATCAGCGGGATTACCGGTTTCGCACCGCGCAATGCCTGCTCAATGGTGATGATCTGCAAGCGCGGATACTGCCGATCCCCAAGCGTGTAGAAGCCTGCTGAGGCAGCTTCCTTCTCCATCGGCCGGGTGGGTGGCTCCAAAGTCAGGAACACGCCTATGGGAGCCTTTTCGCGATCCAGCACGCCTTTGAGGTCGCGGACCATTGGCACGCTCACCCCACCGCCCTTGACGCTTACGATGGCCCGCTCCGTCGTCTTGGCACCTGATCGGAAGTAGATGAGGCCGTCTATCCCGCCATCCGCGCCCTTCTTCTTGCCGCCGTAGGGCTGAGCATTGATCAGGGACACAGCCCACCATTGGAATTGATATTTGTCGCGCAAGGCTAGGTCGCGTGCGCCGTCGATATCGGATGGCGTGCCGTGAACCTCAAAGGCAATACCGGGGAAGGCGTCTTTCAGACGACGTTCAATGAGGCTGATGGCAAGATGCGTCACGTCTATGCCGATCCACTGGCGGCCAAGTTTCTGTGCGGCATGGATCGTGGTGCCACACCCGCAGAATGGGTCGAGGACAATATCACCGGCGCTGCTGGACGTGGCTAGAATCCTTTCCATCAAAGAAACCGGCTTTTGCGTCGGGTAGCCCATGAACTCAGATGATCGGTTGTTGATGCCAGGCATATCATTCCAGATATTCTGAAGCGGCACGCCCTTTCCTTCGTCCAGATAGCGCTTGAACTGTGGCACTAGGCCGGGCCTGATTTGGACGATCCGGCCCTCAGCTTCCATTGCGCGCATTGTCGCTTCTTTGTAGCGCCACGCTCGCGTGACGCCCATGACTTCATAGACTGGATTGCCGTTTTCAGCGCCGCCAGGACCTTGGATGTTGTCCAACCGCCAACGTCGCCCGTCAGCATCGGCGTGCCTGTAATCACGGGTGATATAGGCTTCGTCATAGGCAACGAATTGAGAGTTGAAGGTGTAGACACTGCCTTTCGTGTAAAACAGGATCGTGTCGGAAACCCGGCCGTAATGCTTGGCACCCTGCTTACCGTCGCTGTGAGCGTGGGACCGCTGCCAAATGATCTCGTTTTTGAATGCCTCACGCCCAAAAATACCGTCCAGCACGATCTTGATGTAGTGCGATGCGGATGGGTCGCAGTGCAGATACAAGGAACCCGTCGGTTTCAAAACGCGATGAAGCTCAAGCAGGCGAGCCGTGAGCATGACTATGTACGCCATCATGTCATTCTCGCCCAAGAACCCGCGCAGCGCGCGCAGCAGGTCGGCAGCCCTAGTGTTGCCGAACCGTATCACCTGATCAAACGTGCCTTCTGCCTCGGCACCCCAATGCCAAGTATCCTCGAAGGCTTCAATCTGAGCCTGTGACCCGACACCCGACGGAGATCGGAACAGCAGGTTATAAGTGGCTTGCGAATTGAACGGCGGGTCCAGATACACGAGGTCCACGCTCTCAGTTGCCACGCTCTCCCGCAGCACGTCGAGATTGTCGCCGTAGTAGAGGGCGTTGGGCATTAATGCTGCCCTTCGTTCGCCATCCGCTGTTTTTCCTGATTGCGCTCAACCACCAGCCGGTTTTGATAAAGTTCAAGCTCGCGGACGGCGTGCTGTCTCGCTCTATTAGAGAGAGCGTCTTTGTACTCCGTGAAAACGGGGTGGCCAATCAGGCGCAGCAGATCGTCGAACTTGTCTGTAAGCTCCCCCATCCTAAGTTGCTTGCCCCTCAACGCCGCAGATTCGATAAACAACAAGAACTGCTCGCAAAGAATATGCAGGGCATAGAGTTCGTCCTTAAACAGGTAGTTCTTGGCTACCTGAACGTCTCCATGCGAGGGACGACTGCCCTTCATAGACGTTAAGCCCATGTCGCGGAGTAGGTGACTAGCTCGATCTAGCAGGATTTGAGACGAAAGCTGCCCCGTGATCGCGTAGGTGAACTTGTCTTGGAGCTTTGCAAAAAACAGACCGATTTCTGGAGCGTCTTTGGAATAGTCACTTGATGCCAGCGCGAACACGTCACGCACGGCTTTATAGACGTTCATCTCATCGGATCGAAGGGCGCGAACCTTAGCCGCTAGCTCGCGAAGTGCGTGCGGGTCATCTCGCAAACGAGCTTCATTGATAGCGAAGCCCTGGACGATGTAGTCCTTGAGAGTCTGCGTCGCCCACTGTCGGAACGCAGTCGCCCGCTTGGAACTTACCCGATAGCCAACCGAGAGAATGGCATCCAAGCTGTAGTGTAAGAGGTTGTATTCTCTACCATTTCTGCCAACACCACGGAATTTCCGTGCTGTTGTGGGCTCGTCTAGCTCGCGTTCGCGGAAGATGTTTTGCAGGTGCTCTCGCACCGTGTTGGTGGAGATGCCGAACGCATCAGCGATTTGCTGCTGGGTAGCCCACACCGTCTCATTAGACGGGTCCAATGTGAAGTCGGCTTGGCACTCTTGGGCGTCGTAATGGACGAGTTGAAACTCGCCCTGGTTCGGCTCCATGTCGCCGATCTTCCCTGCTTTGATTGCGTCAGCTATCTCGCCAGATCGAGTCGCGGCAAATCGCTCCAGCGCTTCGCCAAACGACATGTCAAGTTTGAACGGCGGCTCTCGCTTCTCAACCATGAGCGATCAGCCCCTTATAGGTCAGTCGTCCCTCAATTTGCCCGAGCAGCGCGTTGACCCGGCTGCTCTCGCCCATTGCCCGGCGGTTATGCCGGAACGTGAACTCGGCAAGGTAGCGGTCCAAGTGCTCGCCACTCACCCAATGGTGGATGCCATACACCTTGCGCTTGAACAGGCTCCAAGCGTTCTCCAGCCCATTCGTGTGAATGAAGCAGTGCTTCACATACTGGCCGATGGAGTGGTTCACCGTATGGTGGTGGAACCGCTGGCCAATGCCTTTGTATCCCTTATGCTCATCCGTTAGCACGTTGCTGCCCGGCGCGACGTTGGCTTCTAGTTCGGCGTGGAGCGTCTTTGCCGTGGTGTCCGGCACCGCCTTGACGCGAAGCTCACCATCACGCTGCATAATGCCCATGACGGCCACCTTGTTCGCCCCGCCCTGACTGCCCGGCACCTTCTTATCGGCGTGCTTGTTCTTCTCCTTGCCGCCGATGTAGGTCTCATCGGCCTCAACCATGCTCTCTAGCGGCTTGGCAAAAGATTGGGTGCGAGCGGCGTGCCGCAGGCGGTGCAGGACGAACCAGGCCGACTTCTGCGTGATCTTGAGGTCCTTGGCGAGCTGCGTGGAGGCGATACCCTTGGTGTGGCTCGTCACCATCCAAATCGCCATGAACCACTTGCGGAGCGGCAGCTTCGTGTCCTCGAAGATCGTGCCAACTTTGATGGAGAACCGCTGGCGGCAGTCGCCGCACTTGTGGGTCCGGTTGTCGCTGAAGTGGTAAACTTTGGTGCTGCCGCAGTGCGGGCAGTAGGCTCCATCTTTCCAGCGAATGGCCCGGAGATGGTCGATGCAGACTTGCTCATCGCTGAACACTTCCATCATCTGCATCAGGCTGTCGAACTGCTGGATCATGGCCTCATCCTCCAATGAGGATGGTTCTACCCCATCAAGCGGCTTGGGTCAAGCACGTATATAACTGCCCAAAGGGTCCACCAACGCCGGCCAATATGGTTTAGAATGGGATCAGGATTGGAATATACTAGCTGGAATTTCTGGCCTGCAAACCCATGCGATTGCTGTTGGACGTTACGGCAATCTTGCGAGTTCAATCTTCCGGGATAATCTGAGTCCCTCGCAAGCGATTTATGGCTCTGGAGGCAACGTCGCGATCCATCTTGTCTTCTTTTACGCCGAAGAGACGCTCGCGCGTGGCCGGATAGCCATTGCGGTTGGTCGTTTTCCATCACAGAACGATTTCGACTCCAATCCGTTGAACTGTAACTTCCAGAGCAACACGTTGTGCGGTGATCCAAAGGCAGTTGGCGATAGCCGGGTGAATGTGACGTATCCGGACGCGACCTGGGCTACCCGGGTGCGCGTAAGGCCTATCACCACGGTTTACGCACAAGCAGGGGTGTTCTTCACGGAGACTGGGGCTGTCTACGGCAACGCCAACGACCGCTCGGGCTTCAAATTCAACAGCAACACGATCGACGGCAATTTTTTTCCAGTGGAGGTTGGGTATGAACCTGCAATTGGCTCAGATCGCATGCCGGGTCATTACAAAGTTGGTGGCGGTTTCGATACAGCTAAGCACAATACATGGGAGTTGGTCGGTCAACCGCCAGTAAGGCATAGGGGCGGTTCACAAGCCTGGGTGCAGTTCGACCAGATGCTCGTTCGTCAAGGGCCTGGCCCGACAGATGGCATCATCCTCACTGGAGATTATGTTCACAACGACCCACGATATTCCACTCGTGCCAGCCAGTATATCTTGGCAGCAATAGACCGCAGCTTCTGGAAGGCGCGTCCGCTTGACACGATCGGTGCTCTGGTTTCCTACACGGAAATATCTGGAAAGCTCCGCAATGCTCAAGCGTTAGAGCAGGAGTTTGGGCTGCCGCTTTCAGGTAATTTTGGGAACCGTCCTATACAGTCGGGCGTGCAGTCCCACGCAATCAACTTCGAACTGAATTATCAAATCCAAATTCGTCCAGGCGTTACGTTTGCTCCCGACCTTCAGTACTACGTCCGACCGAACGCGCAGAAAAATCTACACGACGCCGCTTTGATCGGGTTCACGAGCCATATCGAGTTTTTTTAATTGAAAAAATTTCGAACATAACCGTGTTGCGTTCACAGTAAGGGACTTTACCCAGAGCTGTTCTGCGCTCTTGCACTAGATGGAGTTATTAGTTGTGACGAATGACGTTGGCAGCAGCATCCGTAGTCGCCTAGAATATAGCCCGATTCACAAGCGTCCGGCACTGGCGCTGCCTAGCAACGCCCGTGTCGCGGTCTGGACCATTGTCAATGTCGAGAACTGGAGCCCGGCCGGCCCCATGCCCCGCGCCGTGCTGCCGCCGCCGATGGGACAGCCGCTCTTGCCCGATGTACCCAATTGGGCCTGGCATGAATACGGTATGCGCGTCGGCTTCTGGCGCTTCCTGGAAACCCTCGGCGCACGCGGCCTGAAGGCGACCTTCGCCGTCAACGGAACAGCTTGCACGCTCTACCGCGAGGCGTGCGAAGCCGCGCACCAAGCAGGATGGGACTTCATGGGCCACGGCTTTGTGCAGCAGCCCACCCACAAGGTCGAAGATCAGCGCGCCGCCATCGCCAACACGATGGAGGCCATCGCCAAGCTGACGGGCGCTCCGCCGCGCGGCTGGGAAAGCCCGGGCTTGACCGAAACGGACGAGACCCTCGACCTGCTGGCGGAGGCCGGGGTCGAGTACGTCGCCGACTGGGTGCTGGACGAGCAGCCCGTGCCGCTGAGGACCCGGGCCGGGACGCTGGTGTCCGTCCCTTACACGGTGGAGATCAACGACGTCGTCATCAGCGCGGTGCAGCAGCAGCCCTCGGACGAGATCTTCCGCCGCGGCCGGGACCAGTTCGACCGCCTCTACCTCGACGGCGCCAAGACGCCCCGGGTCATGGCGATCTCCATCCACCCCTACCTCACCGGCGTGCCACACCGGATCAAGTACCTGGAGATGCTGTACGACCACATCCTGGGCCATGAAGGCGTGGTGATGTGGACGGGGGCCGAGATCCTCGACTGGTACCGCCAGCAAACCAACGTGGAGGCCCAGCCGTGACCCAGACCCAACCCGACGCCTTCCCGCTGTTCACGGCCATGCTGAAGCGCGCCCTGGGCAGCCTGGTAGACCAGGACGCGGACGGGTTCCTGTCGCTGGTGGCGGAGGACGTGGTAATGGAGTTCCCCTACGCCCCTTCCGGCCAGCCCAGGCAAGTGGCCGGCCGGGCCGCGCTGGCGCCCTACCTCGCCCACCTCGCCGGCTTCATCACGATCGACGCCATCGAGCCGCCGCGCGTGCATCGGACGGCCGATCCCGCGGTGGTCATCCTGGAGTTCACGGGCCGCGGCCGCGCGGTCGCGGGCGCGCAGCCGTACTGCCAGGACTACATCTCGGTGATCGAGACCGGCGGCGGACGGATCACCCGTTACCGCGACTACTGGAACCCTCTCGCGCTGTCAGGGGGCGCCTGAGATGGCGGACATCCTGGTCACTGGTGGTACGGGCAAGACCGGACGCCGGGTGGTGGCGCAGCTCGCGGCCATGGGCTTAAACGCGCGCAGCGCGGCCCGCCGTCCTCCGCCGGGTGGCGTGCGGTTCGATTGGGCCGAGCCGGACACGTTCGACCCGGCGCTGCACGGCATCGGCGCAGTCTACCTCGTGGCCCCGCCGGGCGAAGGGGACCCGCTCGCGGCCATGGAGCCGTTCCTGCGCCGGGCGTTGGCGGCCGGGGTGCGGCGATACGTCCTGCTCAGCTCGTCGTTCCTGCCGGAGGGCGGTCCCTTGATGGGCCAGGTCCACGCTTTCCTGCATGCCTCGACGCCCGAATGGACCGTGCTGCGGCCAACTTGGTTCATGCAGAATTTTTCCGAGCAGCAGCACCTGCCCAGCATCCGCGACGAGGGCACGATCCACACGGCGACGGGCGACGGGCGCGTCCCCTTCGTTCACGCCGACGACATCGCCGCCGTGGCGGCGGCGGCCCTGCGCGGCCAGGCGCCGGGCAACTGCGACTACGTCCTGACTGGGCCGCAGGCGCTGTCCTACGACGAGGTGGCGGCGCTCATCGCCGCCAAGGCGGGCCGGCCGGTTGTGCACCGGCGCCTGACGGAGCAGGAGCTGGCCGGGTGGCTGTCGGAGAGTGCCGGCGTGCCGCCAGACTTCGCCGTGGCCCTGGCGGCGATGGACACGGCCATCGCAGGCGGCGCGGAGGATCGGGTCAGCCCCGATGTCCAGACGGTGACAGGACGCTCCCCGATCAGCTTCGAGGCGTTCGCGGCCGCGAACCGTGCTGTATGGCGACCTTCGTAAAGCTGAAAGCCGTCACACCCTTGCCAGACGTTCAGCGCTTTTGGGGTCTACCCCAGCAAGCCACTCGCGCGAGACACTTTTCACGTCTCGCATGGGTTGTTTTCAACATTACGAGACGGTAGCGTGAGCAGGTCTGGACCCTAGCGAGACGGTTTGCCTTCCGAATGCCCCTATACGGTTACGCCCGCGTCAGCTCCCTCGACCAGGACCTCGGCATCCAGCGCGTCGCCCTCAAGGCGGCCGGTTGCAAGGTAGTGCGCGCCGAGAAGGCCAGTGGGTCGAAGCGTGGCGGCCGGACAGAACTGCAGGTGCTGCTCGACTTTGTGCAGCCCGGCGACACCCTGGTCGTCACCCGCATCGACCGCCTTGCCCGGTCCATGAAGGATTTGCAGGACATCGTGCACGAACTGAGGGCGAAGGGTGTGGCCCTGCGCGCGACCGAGCAGCCGGTGGACACCGGCACCGCGGCCGGCAAGGCGTTCTTGGACATGCTGGGCGTGTTCGCGGAGTTCGAAACCAACCTGCGCCGCGAGCGCCAGCTCGAAGGCATCAAGGCTGCAAAGGCCCGCGGCATCTACAAAGGGCGCAAACCCTCCATCGACGCCGCCGAGGTCCTGCGCCTGCGCGACCAAGAAAAGCTCGGACCTACAGCCATTGCACGCCGGCTCGGGATCGGCCGGGCCAGCGTCTATCGCGTGCTCGGAACGCAAGCGCCGCCCGCGTAGCGGCCCGATCCAGGCCGTGGGCTTACTTTGCACTTCGCAGCACGAATGTTGGGTGCACCCCCAGTAGGAAAGGTGAGTGGCTACCAGCCCTCAACCGCGTTGTGCGGCCTGTAGCATCCAAGCTCCGA
>CAXTRP010000118.1:0-6872 GCA_964246615.1 uncultured Caulobacteraceae bacterium
CGCCAACGTCGCCGTAAGCCTGCTTCTGGCCGGCCACTACCCGCTTGGCGAAATGCCGTGGGATCAACTGGAAACGCTGCGCCAGCACATGGCGGCGATGCGGCAGGACACAACGGCCTGAACCCGCCGCTCCGGCGCGGCCGTTGCGCCAAGATCTGCCCACAGCGGCGGCGAGCCATCCAACTGGCGGATTCGGCGAGACCATCGCTTCGGCCCCATCATCCTGGACGCCGCCTGCAGACCTCCACGGCGCAACGGGCACCCTGCACGGATCAGCATGCGTCGCTTCTGAAGCCGCAACAACGGCGAACTCTCGGTTGAAAGCGGTGGTGGCTGGAGGCGGGATCGAACCGCCGACCTGAGGGTTATGAATCCTCCGCTCTAACCATCTGAGCTACCCAGCCCGATCCCGCACGCTGCGTGGCGCGCCGAAGCGAGGGGCGGATATACGCAAACCCCTCGCGCGCCTCAAGCCTGCTGCACTCAGGGGTGCGACGGATCGGCGGCGGCGCTTCAGCCCGGGACCGCGTCCGGCTAAGACGTCGGCGATGACGGTGCTGCACCTGCTGGGCTCGCCTCGCCACGGCGGGGCGGAGACCTTCTTCCTGGACCTGCTGGAAGCGCTTCAGCGCGACGGCTCGCCCCAGGCCGCCGCCATCCACGCCAACCCGGACAGGGAGCGCGCGCTGGCGGCCATGGGGGTGCCGGCCTACGTGTTGGCTTTCCGCCCGCCGTTGGACTTCTCGACG
The DNA here is from genome assembly GCA_964246615.1 of uncultured Caulobacteraceae bacterium. Taxonomy (GTDB): domain Bacteria; phylum Pseudomonadota; class Alphaproteobacteria; order Caulobacterales; family Caulobacteraceae; genus CAHJWH01. Next base: position 750 of record CAXTRP010000118.1, read on the forward strand.
GGTCCCGGCATTCGACGCCTGGCGGCCCGGATCGGCGCCCGCGTGCTCGTGCAGTGGATGAACCGGGCCGGGCGGGTCATGCCGCGCCGAGGCCCCTGGACGCGGATCGGTCGGCTTGGCGGCTATTATGACCTGAAATACTACCGGGGCGCCGACCACCTGGTGGGCAACACGCGCGACATCGTGGACTATATCGTGCGCGAGGGCTGGCCAGCCGACCGGGTCGAGTACATCCCGAACTTCGCCGTTCCCAAGGACGATCCCCCCGCCTCGCGCTCAGCGCTCTTCACGCCCGAGGATGCGCCGCTGCTGCTCTGCATGGGCCGGCTGCACAGCGACAAGGCCCACGACGTCAGCCTGCACGCGCTGTCGGAACTGCCCGGCTGCTGGATGTGGATCGCCGGCGCAGGCGAGGCGGAAGGTGAGCTCAAGGCGCTGGCCCGGCGGCTCGGCGTCGCGGACCGGGTGCGGTTCCTGGGCTGGCGGCTGGACGCCTCGGCGCTCTATCGGGCGGCGGACATCTGCCTGTTCCCGTCCCGCTTCGAACCGCTGGGCAACACGGTGATCCAGGCCTGGGCGCACCACATCCCCCTGGTCACCGCCAACAGCGCAGGCCCCGGCGCCCTGGTGCGCGCGGAGGAGGACGCGCTGCTGGTCCCCATCGACGATGCGCCCGCCACAGCGCTCGCAGTGCGCCGCCTGCTGGCCGACGCGGCGCTCTGCGCCCGGCTGGCGGAGGCCGGCGCGGCGCGGATCACCGGCGAGTTCGCGCCCGCCCGGGTGGTGGCCCAGTGGCGCCAGCTGTTCACTCGCTTCGGGGAGGCCTGAGCCGTGTGCGGCATAGCCGGCCTGCTGGTCTCCGGCACAGGAAGCGGGATGGGGCCGGACCGGCGTGACCTCGACGCGATGATCGCCGCCATCGCCCACCGGGGGCCGAACGGGGTGCGCACCGAAGTCGGCGAGGACTACGCCTTCGCCCACGCCCGCCTGTCGATCATCGATCTGGAGGGGGGCTGGCAACCCCTGCACACGGGCGACCTCGAGGTGATCGGCAACGGCGAGATCTACAACTACCGGGAACTCATCGCCCGACGCGGCCTGGGCCCGGCGATGGCCACCGGCTCCGACTTCGAACCGCTGCTGCACCTTTACGCCGTTAAGGGACCGCAGGCGCTGGCCGAACTGCGCGGCATGTACGCCCTGTGCCTGCGAGGCGCGCAGACCCCGCCGCTGCTGGCTCGCGACCCCTTCGGGATCAAGCCGCTCTACGTGCGCGAGGCGGGCTGTGGAACCGCCTTCGCCTCGGAGCCGCGTGCGTTGCTGGTGGGCCAGCGGCCGCAAGCGGTGCGGGAGGCGGCGGAGGAGCTGCTGGCGCTGAACTACGTGCTCGCTCGCCGCACGATCTTCCAGGGCGTGCGCCGGGTCGCGCCGGGAGAGACGCTGGACGCCGCGGCTGCGCCTGTCGCGCCGCCCCCGCTCACATCCGCCGTCTCGCGCATCCGCCCGCCCGAGGCCATCGACGAGGCGCAGGCGCTCGCCCGCCTGGACGCGGTGCTGGAGGACAGCGTGGCCGTGCACCAGCGGTCGGACGTGGCCTACGGCCTGTTCCTCTCCGGCGGCGTGGACAGCTCGGCCATCGCGGTGCTGATGGCGCGGCTGAACAGCCGCCGGGTGCTGGCCTACACCTGCGGTTTCGATGCGCCGGACGCCGCCGACGAGCGCCGGGCCGCCGAGCGCGTCGCCCGGGCGCTGGACCTCGACTGGCGCGAGACCTGCTTCGGCGCCGATGACTTCTGGCGCATCGCGCCCCAGGCGGCCTGGGCGCTGGACGATCCCACCACCGACTTCGCCGCCCTGCCCACCTACAAGCTGGCCGAGGCGGCCCGGTCCAGCCTCACGGTGGTGCTCACGGGCGAGGGGGGAGACGAGCTGTTCGGCGGCTATGGCCGCTACCGCCGCGCACTCCGCCCGCGCTGGCTCGGCGGGCGCCCGGCGGAACCGCAGGTGCGCGCCCCTTTCCTGCAGGACGGCGGCGCTGGCGCGCTGGCGCGCTGGCGCGAGACGGTCCGCAACGCCTGTCCGCCCGGGTTGACGCCGCTCCAGCAGGTGCAGGCGGCCGACATGGCGACCTGGCTGCCGGACGACCTGCTGTTGAAGCTCGACCGCTGCCTGATGGCGCATGGGCTGGAGGGGCGCACGCCGTTCCTGGACCCCGAGGTCGCCGCCTTCGCCCTGCAGCTGCCCGACCGGCTGAAGGTGCGCGGGCGCCATGGCAAGTGGCTGCTGCGCCGCTGGCTCGCGCGCGCCTGCCCCGCCGCCGACGCCTTCGGCCGCAAGCAGGGCTTCACTGTGCCCGTCCAGGCCTGGATCGCCCCGCACGCCCGCGACCTCGGCCCCCGGGTGGCGGCGGTGCAAGGGGTGCGTGCGCTATGCAAGCCCGGCGCCGTGGAGGCCGTGTTCAGCGAGGAGGCGCAGGGCCCCTCGCGCTGGCCGCTGCTGTTCTACGCCCTGTGGTGGAGCATCCACATCGGCGGCGCGACCCCGGCCGAGGCGGCCGAGGCTTTGGCGCTCCCGAACTTCGGCCCGCATCCAACGGCTCGGCGACAGGCTGCCAGTGGGACATAGCCGCCCGCACCTCGGGCCGTCCGCCACCCCTACCTTCGACGGCGCAGGATCAGGTTGGCCGACGTCTGGGCGGCGATCTCGTAGAGGTCGCGCACCTCCTGGGAGGTGGCGAGATCGGCCAGGCTCTTGGTCTGGAAATCGTGCGAGGCCTCGATGATCACCCACTCGACGCGGTAACCGCCATGGGCGGTCAGGTCGTTGAGCACCTGCAGGTCCTCGCCCTCCACGTCGATGGACAGCAGCCCGATCTCGGCGGGCGCGTCGAACTCGGCTAGGATGTCGGGCAGGCGGCGGACGTCCACCTCCACGCTGCCGCGGGTGTCGCCCCACCGCGCGGCCGCCACCTCGATCAGCGAGGACACGTCGTCGTTGGCGCCGAGCGTGAAGCTGGCGCGGCCGGTATGATCGGAAACGGCGCAGCAGGCGATCTGGATGTCGAGGCCGGCGAAATCCCGCTCCAACCCGGCGATGAGGGCAGGATTGGCCTCCACCAGCAGGCCGCGCCAGCCGAAGCTCCTCAGCAGGTCATAGGAGTTTGAGCGCTCCAGGCCCCGCGCGCCCAGATCCACCACGTAGCGGGAGCATACGCCGTCGTTCACAAGCATACGCACGATCATGCCGATCTCGCCGTATTGGGAGACGTCGAGGGTGGATGGCATGTGCTCCGGCGAGCCGTGGCGACGCATATAGACGCCGACTCGGCTGGCGAACTCCTGCGAGCCGACGATATCGTAGATCAGCGTGGCGACGCTCGCCTCGCCCCGCTCGAAGCGGCCGACATTGGCCTCCACCGCCGCCGCTTCCGCAGGACGGTCGAGCAGGCCCTGGTACACGTCCTGCACGATGTCTTGCCAGCGAGGCGCCACCGGCGTCGTGACGATGGCGGCCGGCTTGGCCTTGGTGAAGAACCTGTTCATCCGCCCCGCGCGACACACTGTTGGGAGGCGCGCCGACGCGTCCCGCCACGACCGCTCTAGCATCTCACGCAGGCGGCATGAATGTGACCTGGCGCCTGAAGACAGCCCGTCGCGCGGGACGAGGTTGCGTTCCGCTCCGCACTCCTCTTCAGTCCCGCCGTGGCCGCGCAAACGCCGTTCCTGACCCCCCGCCGCGTGACGGCCGGCGTCCTGGCGCTGGGCGCCGTGGGCGTCACGGCGGCGGCGGTGACGCTCTATGTGCAGCGCGAAGCCATCGGCGTGCGCCTCGCCTTCGACTATCTGCGCGCTCACGGCGTCCCTGCGGAGATCCGGCTCGACCGCCTGGACCTCGGCGGGGTGTCCGGGGCCATGCGGCTTGGACCCAAGGGGCGGCCAGACCTCGTCGTCGGCAGGGTGGAGGCTGAGTTCGGCGCCCTGCCCGCCCCCTGGCGCGGCGTGCGGGCGCCGCCGCTGCGAGCGCTGCGCCTGATGCAGCCCGTGCTGCACGCTCGCTGGCGCGACGGGCGGCTGGACTTTGGCAGCCTGCAGCCGCTGGTCGACCAGGCCCTGCACGCCAAGCCTGGCGGCGGCCCGGCGCCCGACGTGTCCATTCAGGACGGACGGCTGGAGCTGGAGACGCCGTCCGGCCTGGTCATCGTGGCGCTGGATGCGGTGCTGGAGCAGGGGCGGGTGCGCAGCTTCCACGCCCGCCTGCAGCCCACCGACCTTGATCTGCTGGGCGTGCGCCTGGCGCAGGTTCAGGGCGTGCTGCGAGGTCAGGCGACGGGTCTTGGAGGGCTTCACCTCGTTCTGGCCTTTGGCGCGGCGCATGGCCAGGCGACCACGCGCGGCGCCGACAACCGGGCGGCGGGACTGACCCTGACGGGCGAGGCGCTGGCGCCCAACGGGGCGGCGGATCTGGCCACGGGAGCGCAGCGGCCGCTGGACGCGGTGTTCAGGCTGCAGGCCGCCCGCTTCGCCCTGCAGCCTGACCGCGGTCCGGCCGTCGCCATCCGCGACGCCGATCTGACACTTGATCTGGACGGTGCGGTGGACCGGCAGGGCGCCTTCGCCGGCAAGCTCCACGCCCGGGGCCGGGCCGGGAAGCTGGCGCGCGCCGGGCTGGAGATCGCGTCGGCCACGATGGAGCTGGCCTCGCCCCAAGCCGGCGCTGGGATGGACAAGGCGGGCTTTGCAGCCGAGGGGCCGTTCACCCTGGCGCTCGGCGCCGGCGGCGGCCGTTTCAGCACGACCGGCCTGCAGGCCGCCCTGGCGCCGGCGAGCCTTACGGCGTCGGGCCGGTTGTCGATCTCCCGGACCATGTCGTTGCAGGCGCAGGGAACGCTTCGCGGCGGCGCAAGCCTGCCGAAGGCTGTGGCCGTGCGGCTGGCGCGCCAGGCGCTGGGCGCCGCCGATCCAACCGCGACGGATGCTGCGGCGCAGGCGTTGCAGCAGGTTGACGTGACCGTCCCAGCCTACGCCCTGGCGTTCGACAACCGCCACGGCGCGACCTTGCGGCTGGACCGGGGCGCCACGGCGCAGGTTCCGGGCGGCGGCCTGACCCTGCAACCAGTGGCCGATGCGCCGGTGCTGCACAGCGCCGGCGCGGCGCGAGGCGTGTCCGGCGGCTTCGCACTCGGCTTCCATGTGAAGGACCTGCCGCAGCTCGACCTCGGTCCGTCGCGCTACCGCCTGGCCGCCGATGGCTCCGCGCTGCTGCAGACCAGCCTGTCGGCGCAAGGAGGCCTCGGCCCCATCCAGGACGCGGTGTTGCACTTTACCGGCCAGGTGCAGCATCGCGGGCGCGACTGGTCGATCACGACAGCGGATTGCGCCCCGGTCACGGTCGGCGCGGTACGCCTCAACGGCAAGGTCCAGGCTTCGGGCCTGCGGGCCGAGGTCTGCCCGCAGGTCGGCGCGCCCCTGCTCGCCCTGGCGGCCGGCGGCTGGCGGGTGCGCGCCGACGAGCGAGGGCTGGGCTCGGCCCTGCCCTCCGCCGAGCTGAAGGCGCAGGTCGCCTCGATCGACGTCGCCCTGGACAGCGCCCCGCGGGGGCCGGTCGGCCGGGTAGTGATCCAGGGAGCCGCGGTCCAGGACACCGCGGCCATGACCCGGCTGCGCCCGGTGACCGCCTCCGGCGCGCTGGACTTCGCTGGCGGTGCGGTGCGTGGACCCATCGTCCTGGCCCTGGCCAGGAGCGGAACGGCGCTGGGCGTGCTGAACCTGCACGCCCTGCTGCAGGGGAGCGGCGGCGACGCGGTGCTGGACACCGGGCGGTTGACCTTCGTCCTCAAGGGCCTGCAGCCTGGCGACATCGTCCCGGCTGCGGCGAAAACCCTGCCGGATGCGCAGGGGTCGGTGGACGTGGTGGGCCGGTTCGCCTGGTCGCAGGCTGGCGTCGCCTCGTCCGGAGAGGTCCGCACCGACGGCTTCAGCTTCAAGACGCCCGCGGGCAAGATCGACGGCCTGCGCGGCGACGTGCGGCTGACCTCGCTTTCGCCGCTGGTCAGCGCGCCGGACCAGTCGCTGAGCGCGGACCGGCTGGAGATGCTGGCGCCGCTGGACGACATCCATGCGCACT
>CAXTRP010000118.1:6882-8093 GCA_964246615.1 uncultured Caulobacteraceae bacterium
CCGCCCCTCGATCAGCAGCGTGCCCCACCGAAGCTGGCCCTGCAGGACGCCGCGGCCCAGCTCTCCGGCGGACAGGCGAGCCTTGGCCCGATGCGGCTGCCGCTCGCACCGAACGGGGGTCCGATCTCGGGCGTGCTCAGCTTGAAGGGCGTGGACCTGGACCGGCTGATCAGCGTGCTGAACCTGTCGAACGCGGTGAGCCTGCAGGCCAAGGTGAGCGGCGCGCTGCCCTTCGCCCTGCAGCCGACGCCCCAGGGCGGCGTGGCGCTGAGGCTTACGAACGGCAAGATCGCCGCCGATGGGCCGGGCCGGCTCACCATCCGGCGCCAGGCGCTCACCGGCTCGGTGGCGACGGCTGGGGCCGAGGGCGCCCAGCCCAACGCGGTGCAGGACTTCGCCTATCAGGCCCTGGAGAACCTGGCCTTCAGCCAGCTCGACGCCTCGGTGGCCAGCCGGCCGGGCGGGCGGCTGGGGGTGGTCTTTCACGTGGTCGGCCGCCACGATCCGGCGGTGAACAAGCCCACCCGGATCGGTCTGTTCGCGCTCCTTCGCGGCCACGCTTTTGACAAGCCCCTGCCCTTGCCCAAGGGCACGCCGGTTGAGTTAACCCTCGACACGTCGCTGAACTTGGACGACATCCTGGCGGCCTACGGCCAGCTTGGCGGTGCGCGGCGCGCGTCGCCCGGTTCAGCCAAGGTTCAGCCCTGAGCGGCTCTATGACGCGTGAAGCGGGGGATGCGGCGATGCGCTTGGGCAAGGCGGCGGGAATGGCGGTGGCCCTGGCGGCGGTGGCTGCGTGTGCGCCCACCATCCGGGTGCAGGTCGCGCCCATCAACATCTACGCCAAGCTGGACGCCGACGTGCGCGTAAGGCTGGACAAGGAAGTCCAGACGTTGATCCAGCAGAACCCCAACCTGTTCTGATATCGCCGTGTTTGGCCCTCAACCTTTTTGCCCTCAACCCATTTTGGCGGAGACGCTCTCATGAGGCTCTTGAACAAAGGCGTAAGCGGGACGGCGCTGGCTCTCTGCCTACTGGCCGGAGGCCTCGCCGCTCCCGCCTTCGCGCCGACGCCCGCCTTCGCCCAGTCGGCGGCGGCTAAGGCCGAGGTCGACCGGGCGAAGGCGCAAGGGATCATCGGCGAACAGGCCGACGGGTTTCTGGGCCTTGTGAACGGGGGGGAGCCTGCGGTGCGCGCCGCCATGGCCGAG
>CAXTRP010000119.1:0-8075 GCA_964246615.1 uncultured Caulobacteraceae bacterium
CGGCGAGGAGTGGGTTCCGCTATCAGCCGAACAGATGGCGAGCTTCAGGCTGATCCCGGTGGAAACGGAGCCCGGCGACGTGCTGTTCTTCGACAGCTACGCACCCCATGGCTCCCAGCCGAACCTCACCGACCGGCAGCGTCGCATCCTGTATCTAACCTATAACTCGGCGGCTTTCGGCGACCACCGCGCCCAGTACTATGCCGACAAGCGCAAGAGCTTTCCGCCCGAGATCGAGCGGGAGGCAGGCAAGGACTACAGGTTCCGGGTCTGACCGGCCTGCCCTCCTAAGGCCGCACTACGCAGGTGTAGACGGACCGATCGCCATCGGGATGCCCCCACTGGGCGGCGCGACCGTAGCGGGCGCAATGTGCGATGGCGAGCGGCAGGGCGTTGAGCCGCCCGCCCTCGATGCTGACCCGGCTGGCGTCGCCCTGCACTCGCCCGTCAGACACGCGGTCCACCAAGGGCGGCGAGTTGGCGCAGCCGGCGATCGCCACAGCCGTCAAGGCCAACAGTCCCACCCGGCGCATCGGCCCCTCCAGTCAGAGCATGAAGCGTCACCGGAGCGCAGAGTTCCGCAAGGCGTTGCAGCTTGTGGCGTGCCCGTGGCCCGATTACCAAAGGAGGGTTCAGTCGGGGTCCAGTCGATGAAATCCACGCTCCTATGCGCCACGGCGCTGCTTTCCATGACGCTCTGCAGCCTCGCCATGGCGGCGGAGACCAAGCTGCCTGAGACCCCGATCGATCCCGCCAAGCTGTCCGCGCACATCCGCGCGCTGTCGTCCGACGATTTCGAGGGCCGCGGCGTGTCTACGCCCGGCGAGGAGAAGTCCATCGCCTACATTTCCACCCAGCTGGCGGCCGCGGGCGTCCAGCCTGGCGGCGAGCACGGTGGCTGGTTCCAGGACGTGCCGCTGGCGCGCTTCACCGTCACCGGACCCGTGAAGATGAGCCTGGACGTCGGTGGCGCGGTGCAGCCCCTCACCCAGGGCGATCAGGTGGTGGTCCAGACCCTGGTCCCCGTCAGCCACGTGGCGGTGGAGCATGCGCCGCTGGTCTTCGTGGGCTACGGCGTGCGCGCGCCGGAGTGCAAGTGGGACGACTTCAAGGGCACGGACCTGCACGGCAAGATCGCCGTGGTGCTGATCAACGATCCAGATTTCGAGGACCCCAAGCTGGAGAAGTCGCCCGGCTGTTTCGGGGGCAAGGCCATGACCTACTATGGCCGCTGGACCTACAAGTACGAGGAGGCCGCACGCCAGGGGGCGCTCGGTATGCTAATCGTGCACGAGACAGCGGCCGCCGCCTACGGCTGGGCGTCGGTGAAAAACTCCAACGCCAACACCCAGTTCGACATCGTCCACAGCGAGCCCACCCAGATCCATCCCCTCATCCAGGGCTGGATCCAGCGGGACGCGGCTGTCGAGCTGTTCCGCAAGGCCGGGTTGGACTTCGAGGCCGAGAAGAAGGCGGCCCAGAGCCCCGCCTTCCGCCCCGTGGTGCTGAAGGGCGCCAGCTTCTCGGCCGCCTACGCCGTCGACCATAGCCAGATCGTCAGCCACAACGTGGTGGGGCGCATGGCTGGCAAGACCCGGCCGAACGAGACCGTGATCTACAGCGCCCACTGGGATCACCTGGGCGTGGGCGAGCCGGATGCTCGCGGCGACAAGATCTTCAACGGCGCGGTGGACAACGCCACCGGCGTCGCCGCCCTGATCGAACTGGCGCGCACCTTCGCTCACGCTCCGCCCACCGACCGATCAGTGGTCTTCCTGGCGGTGACGGCTGAGGAGAAGGGGTTGCTGGGCTCGCACTACTACGCCAACCACCCGCTCTACCCTATCGCGACCACCGTGGCCGACTTGAACATGGACGCGCTGAATCCCGACGGGCCCGCCCACGACGTGTCGGACTCCGGCAGCGGCAAGGTGGACCTGGAGGATCGGCTGAACGGGCTCGCCAAACGCGAGGGCCGCCACTTCACGCCCGATCCCGAAACGGAGAAGGGCCACTTCTATCGCTCCGACCACTTCTCCTTCGCGCGCGTGGGCGTGCCGGGCCTGTCGTTGGAGTCCGGCGAGGACCTGTTCAACGGCGGCAAGGCTGCGGGGGAAGCTTTTCGAACTGATTACGTCGCCCACCGCTACCACCAGCCGGCCGACGAATGGAGCGCCGATTGGGACCTGAGGGGCGAGGCCATCGACGTCGGCCTGCTCTATAAGCTTGGACGCGATCTGGCCGACTCCAAGGACTGGCCGGAGTGGAAGAAGGGCGCGGAATTCAAGACCATCCGCGACGCGTCAGCAGCCCAGCGGCGCTGATCAATCGAAGCGGGGCGCGGCTATGGCCCGCCTCGCCTTCATCCCCCACTGGGCGCCGATCACCGCGCCCTTCACAACCGGCAGCAAGGTCAGCGTCATGACCGCGATGAGCGGCAAGGTGGTGCATAGCACGATCCACACGGGCGCCTTCCAGATGAACGGAAAGAACAGCAGTGGACCGACCACCAGGTGGCCCACCAGAAGGATGGTGAAATAGGGGCCCGCGTCGTCCGCGCGGTACTGGCCGTTGTCGTGTCCGCAGGCTGGGCAGGTCTCCTCGACCTTCAGATAGCCACGAAACAACCGACCTTTATCGCAGTTCGGGCAGCGACGGCGGAGGCCTCGCGCCAGCCCTTGCAGGGCAAGGTTCGACTTGGAGGCGACGGCTGGGTCCGGCATGGAGGTCAAATGACCTTTCGGTCCCGTCCGTACAAGCGCCTCGGGCGCTTCCGTGCGTCTTCGGCAGCCCCTACAAGGGCTGTGAGGTAAGACGATGGATGTCCTGGAACTCGATGGCGACAGCGCCGCCTCTGCCGGCTCGAACCGGGCTGCGGAGATGCTCGAGGCAGGCGGCGTCGTGGTCTTCCCAAACCGCGCGTTTAGACTTTCCGAAGCCGAGACGAGATTGCTCGATCCCGCCATCTTGGACGGCCGATCCAAGAACATCAGCCTGAATCCGGCGACAGGCGCCGTGTCCGGGGTCGCGCTGGAGGCATCAGGCTACGCCCTGCTCACCGCCATGATCAAGCGGTTCGCAAGCACGGCTGACGGCCTGCTCGCCAAACTGACGCCGACCTACACTGCAGCGCTTCAGCGCCGACGCACCAGCTTTCGCCCGGGGGCCATCGCCAAGCGCGTGCTCAGTCCCCGCAAGGACGACCGGCGACTACACGTGGACGCCTTCCCGGCCAACCCGGTGCAAGGCCGGCGTATCCTCCGGGTCTTCGCCAACGTGAACCCAAGCGGTGAGGCGCGCGTGTGGAACGTCGGCGAAGAGGATTTCAAAACTTCGGCGCGGCGCTTCCAGTCCCACCTGACAGCCACTGGGCGCATGGCGGGGCTGAAAGAAGTATTAAGAGTGACCAAGGGCCGACAGTCGGCCTACGACCAGCTGATGCTGCAGCTGCATGACGCAGCCAAGTTGGACGACATCTACCAGGACAAGGCGCCGAAGCGTCAGCTGCGCTTTCCCGCGGGAAGCATGTGGGTGGTCTACACCGATTCCGTAATGCACGCCGCGCTGGAGGGCCAGCACGCCCTGGAACAGACCTACCTGCTGCCTGTAGAGGCCATGCAAGATTCAGACGCCGCTCCCCTTCGCATCCTTGAGCGGCTGACAGGACGTGTTCTGGTGGGGTGACACGCAGCTAAGCAGCGGCCGAGCGGCGGTGACTGTCGAGAAAAAGGCCCTGGCTGCTTAACCAGGGCCTTCGATACCTTGGGCCGGAGCGCACCCTGCTCCATGCCGCATTGCTGAACTTACGAAGACGTCTTCGACCTGTGGTGATGCTTGGCCATGTGATGGCTGCTTGTCATGGCCGATCCGCCCTGGACGCAGCGATCCTGGCCCTTGCTGGTGCAGCGAGGATAGCTCGACGGCGGCGAACCATCCGGGCTGTTGCTCGCTTGGCTGGACATGGAAGCCGATGCGTCGGGCGCGGCGGCTGCAGGAGCCGGAGCCGGGGCCGGGGCGCTCATCTGAGCCGCACCGTTGTCGGGGCCGGTGGGTGCGGTCGGAGTGTCGGCGCCGGTGGCCGGGCCACCGGTCGAAGGCGGGGCGGACGTGGCGCCGGTCGTGGACGGCTGGGTGTCTTGAGCGTGGGCGGACACGCCGCACATCAGGGTTACCGCAACAGCGGCCGTCAATAGACGCTTCATCAGCCTTATCTCCTTTGCTCAGCGCGCCAAAACCGGCGCCGGCTTCAGCGGGGCCATCCCCCTAATCGAGCGCCTTCCAAACGCCGCATAACTCAATTGGTTCAGCCAAGCTTCGCGATGTAGGCTCGACCCCGCTTTGTTCGCCCGGCCTGGCCGTCCGCGCCATGAAGAAGGCTCACTGCGGCCGGCCTGCAGCGTGTGGCGCATTGCGCACCTGGGCCTTGGTGACCGGCGCGCCGCCCTCCTTGCCCGTGGCGATCACCGAAGCGCAGTCGGCGTTGTGCGCAAGCCCGGGATCGATGAACGGCAACAGGGCCAGGGGCGGGAATACGATGGATCCCAAAGCCGCGCCGATACCCGCCTGAATAGCCGGTCCCGTTGGATTGACGCCAAAGGAGGGGCTCGACAGGTGGCCGCCGATGGTCAGCGGAGCATCCAGATGGAAGATACGAAACTGCTTGGAGTCGCCCTTGAACACCAGGTTCATGGTTTCGTCGTTCAGGTTCACATCGCCTGAGCCGTTCACCAGCACCACGCCGGTATCCAGCACCACGCGCTGGGCTTGCAAGACGCCGTTGTGGACACGGAAATCGGCCACTGCACAGCGGATGTCGGTCTGGTGCTGGTTCTTGTTCAGCAACAGCAGCAAGCCCTTGGACGCATTGATCCCGATCAGCTCGGCAAACGCTTGGCGCACCACGCCGCCTGGGATGACCGCCACGATCTCCCCGTCCGAAGCTGCGGCGGCTCGGTGGACGGTGTTGCCGCTGGCCACCAGGCGCGCCCGGGCGTCGACCGTGCCCTCGATGGCAGGCGGCCCGGCGTCCTTGGGGTTCTTGGGCAGGAACTCCTGCATCTTCACCCCGCTCAGGCGCAGGTCGATGGCGTTGCGCTGAACCTCGTGGCTGGCGTCGATAGTGGCCGTACCCGACAGGCGCCCCTGCGGAAACTGGAAGTCGATGGGGTTGAGGTTCAAGACGCCATGATTCAGCTGCACCCCCAGCGACACGCTGCGGAGCGGCAGATTCGGGCTGGCGATGATCGAGTCCGCCTTGAAGGTCACATGGGCGTCCATGCTGCGGATACGCGAAGCATCCAGTGTCGCGTCCGGAAGGATACGCCGGTTCGCCGCCGGCTTGGCGACGGTGGTGGCCAGGCGCGGTCCAGCAGGCTTGTTCTTCGACGTCGCCCCGAACAAGGCGCCGAGATCCTTGAAGTCCAACCTACGCGAGTGCAGCGCGGCGGTCACGTCCGGCCTATTGCCGCCGTGGGACATGTCGGCTTTGAGATCGCCTTCCAGGTCGCTGCTGCCCACCCGCCCGCTGAAACGTTGGAAATCGTAGACCATCTCGTCACGCACGAGGTGACCTGCGATCCGGTACTGAGGGGTGTTCGGCAAGGTGATGCCGGTGAGATAGTACAGGTCGGCCAGATCGCGCCCGCTCATCGAAACGTCGGCGAAGATGGACCCCAGGTTGAAGGGGTGAGGCACCTGACCCTTGGCGGTGACCTCGGTGTCGCCCGCGCGTACGTCCGCATCGAAGGGATAATCCACGTCGGGATTCACGTTCAGGAGCGGACCACCGGTGACGTTCATCAGGAAAGGCTTGCCGTTCAGCGTACCCGTTCCACCGAGCTTGAAACCCTCCTGGCCGCCGCCGGTTTCCCGCTCGTGCGCGTTCACAGTGCCGGAGAAAGACAGCTTGCGTTGCAGGCTGGTGATGGCGAGCTTGCCGTCGTTGATGACGAAATTCTGGATCGCCGGCAGCTTGGCCGGCTTGCCAGGCTTCTTGCCATCGCTGAAATCCCAGTTCGAACGACCGCTCTTGTCCTGGAACATGGCGATCTCTGGATGGTCGAGCTCCACCAGCGGCAGGACGACGTGCCCGGTAAGTAGCGGCAACAGCTTCATCTTGACCGTGATGGTCTGGAAGTCGGCCAGATCCTTCTTAGGCGCCCATGCGGGCTCGCCGATCTGGAGGCCGCCCAGCATCACCGTCGGCGTCCAGGTGAAAAGGTGGACCTTGAGGTGGCCAACGATCCTGACCGGACGGTGGAGCTTCGCCGTCAGCATCTTGGCCATGGGCGGTCGGAACCAGTCCCAGTTGAACAACATCAGGAAAATGACGAGCGCCAGGATCAGCGCGGCGATGACGCCGCCGATCCAACCCCAGACGCCCGGGCCTCGTCTGCGGCCAGGGTGGCCTTTGTCGTCAGCCGCCGCGGTCGTAGCGGCCGTGCCGGTCTGGGTCATGGATAAGGCTCCGCTTGAGGATCAACGCATAACACCGGGAAAGGTGTTCCCGAGACGGAGCAAGCCGCCGCCGACGTATGGCGATCGCCGATGATCAGACGGCCGTGAAGCTGACGCCAGGATGAACAAGGACTTACAGGTGGGTTCAGTCGCCGTCTCCTAGAACGGCATGGTGCTGATCACGCCAAGCCCAACCGGGTTTTCGGCGCTGACACGAGCCTGAAGGAGATCATCATGAAGAAGGTCCTCACGGGCGCGCTCGCCGCCCTTACCCTCGTGGGCGCGGCCGCTGCGACGGCGAGCCCGGCCGCCGCCCAGCCCTGGCGCGGCGGCTACCATGGCGGCTACGGCTATCGTGGGGGCTATGGCTATCGTGGCGGCTGGGGGCCAGGCGCCGCGGTCGGGGCCGGCATCCTGGGTCTCGCGGTCGGCGCCAGCCTGGCGCACCCCAGCTATGGCTACGGATACGGCTATGGCGCGCCCGGGGCCTACTATGGCGGATACGGCTACTACGGCTGCCGCACCCACCTGCGCTGGAACCCCTACCTGGGAGATTATGAGCGGGTGCGTGCCTGCTACTGAGCCATAGCTTCCAGACCTGACCTTGCAGTCCGGAACGGGGCTCGTCCTCCTAACCCGTTCCGGACGTAGGCGAGAGCCCCGCGAACCACGGTTCGCGGGGCTTCTTAGTCTTGAAGCGCCCGAGATCAGGCCGCCTCCCCCACCCGCTCAAGGTTGCGCGCCCGCAGCTGCGCACCCGCCTCGTCGTAGAGGAAGGGTGTCAGAGCGTAGCGAACCCCTGAAGTCACCGGCGTCGCCTCGTGCAGCAGACTGCAACCGAATACGACAGCGCCTCCGGTCGGCGGCTTGTACAGGCGGCGACCAAACTCGGGGAAGCGCAAGGCGCCGCCGTCATAGGCCTCCGCGTTCAGGTTCACCGTTACGGCGAAGCGCCTATGCGCCGTGCCGGCCGTGGCGTCGTCCCGGTGCGCGCTGAAGAAGCCCTGGTCGGCGCTGTCGTAGCAGGTGACGATGTCGCGCTCGATCTCGGTGGCCCGCCAACCCCAGGCGCGCTCGATCATCGGGAACAGGCGCTGCTCCAGCTTCCGCCGAACCTCGTATTTCAGTGTCGCGTCGGCGATCCACACATCATGGCGGCGCTTAAGGCTGGGATGCACCCGTTGGACGGTGCGACCGCTCACCTCCATGGCGAAACCGGACGGCTCGCCGCCTA
This sequence comes from uncultured Caulobacteraceae bacterium, assembly GCA_964246615.1. GTDB lineage: Bacteria > Pseudomonadota > Alphaproteobacteria > Caulobacterales > Caulobacteraceae > CAHJWH01. The sequence continues at coordinate 7,691 of CAXTRP010000119.1, forward strand.
CCGCCTGGTAGTGAGCGATCAGCCGCTCGCAAAGCTCCGGCTGGAAGATGCGCGGCACGCTGAGGACCGGTGCGAAGCCGGGCTCATCCTGCGCCGCTTGCGCCGCCAACGACGCCTCCAGCAGGTCGAGCACCGTCCCGGTCGCCTCGATAGGCTCGGCAGCCATCACCCGAAGCATCGGATCGAGGAGGAACACCGCCGGGCGCAGCTGGCCATCTTGCACCAGGCCATACAGGCGGCTGATGGCCAGATCGTAGTCCTGGAAGTAGCGCAGCCCCGGCGACCGGTTGCGCACGCCCCGACGGACATAATCCGCCCGGTCGGCGCTGACGCCGAAGAACAGGGCGTCTCGATCGTCGAACAGCGCCCGCCGGGAGAGCACGAG
>CAXTRP010000120.1:0-8051 GCA_964246615.1 uncultured Caulobacteraceae bacterium
AAGCTCCTCACCGACGAGCGCCAGCGCAAGATCCGGCTGACCGAGAAAGAGACCAATATCCTGAAGTACCTCTACCGGGCGGGGGAGAAGTCCGTGCCGCGCGACGAGCTGCTGACCCAGGTCTGGGGCTATAACGCCGAAGTCACCACCCACACGCTGGAGACCCACATCTACCGCCTGCGCCAGAAGATCGAACCTGAGCCGGGGTCAGCGCGATTACTGCTGACCGATGCGGGAGGATATCGGCTGGCGCTTTGAGGGCGGGGCGGCCCCCTCCGTCGGCTTCGCCGCCACCTCCCCCAGAAGGGGAGGATCAAGGCCGCCTTCTGATCTTCCCCCGCTGGGGGAAGTGGCCGCGAAGCGGACGAAGGGGGCTCGTCGGGCTCAGACGTTCAGATCGACCGTCACCGGCGCGTGGTCTGACGGGCGTTCCCATTCGCGCACCCGGTCATGCACCTGCGCCGCCACTGCGCCGTTCACGCGCGCCGCGCTCATCAGCCCCGGCGAGCCCCACAGATGGTCCAGCCTCAAGCCCCGGTTCGAAGCGCGGAAGTCCGCGGCCCGGTAGCTCCACCAGCTGAACAGCTTCTGCGGGTCGGGCACGGCCTCGCGCACCAGGTCGGTGAAGCCGAGGGAGGCCTTCAGCGCGGCCATGGCCTCCACTTCAACAGGCGTGTGGCTGACGATGCGAGACATCTGGCGGTGGCTCCAGACGTCGTATTCGCCCGGCGCGATGTTGAGATCGCCCGCCAGCAGCAGAGGCGCCGACCGATCGCGCGCCGCCATGGCCACAGTCAGCCGCTCGTAGAAGTCGAGCTTGTGGTCGAACTTGGGGTTGAGGTCCCTGTCCGGCGTGTCGCCGCCCGCGGGGATGTAGAAGTTGCGCACCTCGACGCCCGCGATCGTCCCGCCGACGCAGCGGGCATGACCCTCGCGGCAGACGTCGAGCGTCGCCGCAGGCCCTATGGGGTGGCGCGAGGCGATGGCCACTCCGTGCCAGCCCTTCTGCCCGGCGATGGCTAGGTGCGGCAGGCCCATGTCGATGAAGGCCTGACGCGGAAACTCGCCCTCGCGGCACTTGGTCTCCTGCAGGCAGAGGACGTCGGTTTCGCTCTCGGCGACGAAGCGGGCGACCTGCTCGTGACGCAGCCGCACGGAGTTGATGTTCCAGGTCGCCACCCTCAGGCGCATAGATCGGCTCGCTTCAGGGGATGGGGCGGACAAGATAAAGCCCGGTCGCGGGGGAACGACCGGGCTCTAAGTGTTCCGCTTGGCTCGGGAGGGGATATCCGGTCCAAGCTCGGGTCAGGCTGCGATGCAGCGACCCGCACCCGCTGTATGTGGCATGCTGCGGCTAAAGGTCAACTCCTAAGTGCGCTGACTTGCCTGTTGTATTTTCTCCACACCCTTAATGGCGGGGGTCGCGGATGTAGAACAAGCCTGGGGCGAGGTGGTCCGCCGGCGCCAGGGTCCCCAGCCGCACCTGGGTCGTGCGGCCCTGGCCGTCCACCAGGGTCCAGCCGCGCAGCGCGACAGGGTCGCTGCGGAACAGCAGGGTGATGCGTCCCTCCGCTCGGCCACGGCCGTCCCGGGCGCTGATGGAGAAGCCGTTGGGCGTCTCGTCCACGCTGGTGACGGTCACTCCGCGGTCCAGCCGCACCTCGCGCGCGAGCAGCAGCACCAGGGGCGTGCGGTCCAGGGGATACTCGTTGAAGGTCTTCAGCCGCCGGTCCGAGACGCCCACGAACTGCCCGTCGGACACCACCAGCAGGCCGGCCGGCGGATCGTAGTCGAACCGCGCCTTGCCTGGCCGCTGGAGATAGAGCGTGCCGGTGGAGGAGCCGCCGTTGGGATCGCTCTGCGTGAAGCGGCCGGTGACTGTCCTGAGCGCCTGGATGTAGTCGGTGGCCTTTTGCACCAGCGCCTGCTGGTCTGGCGACAGATCGGCCGCGGCGGCTCGGGCCAGGGCAGGCGGGGCCGATGCGGCGGCGGTTCCGACAATCAGGGCGGCGGCGAGGCCGATCAGGCGGCGATGGGTCAAGGCGGGTCTCGCAGGCGACATCGCAGTCCTTCTAAGGCGCCGCGCGGGAGGCGGCGAGGGGCCTAGCCGCCGCCGCGCCGCTTTGGCATGGAACGGGATGGCCGCCTCTCCCGCCGCATTGATCGCCGAGGGCTTTGCGCACCATCGCGCCGGGCGGCTCGACGACGCGGTCGCCCGGTTCCAGGCCGCTGCTCAGGCGACGCCGCAGAGTGCGCAGGCCTGGCGGATGCTGGGGTTGATCGCCCAGCAGCAGGGTCGTTTCGCCGACAGCCTGGAACCGACTCGCCGCGCCCTGGCGCTGGAGCGCACCGCCAGCGACCTCTCCAACCTCGCCAACGCGCTGAGCCGCCTCGGCCGTAGCGAGGAGGCGCTGGCGTCCGCAGAGGCTGCTGCGGCCCTGGACCCTGGGCTGGCCGCCGCCCAGTCCAACCTCGGGGTCGCCCTGCGGGCGCTGGGACGCCGGACCGAGGCTGTCGAGCGGTTCCGGGCGGCCGCAACGCTTGAGCCTGACAATGCCGAGGCCCACGCGAACCTCGGCGTCATCCTGACCGAGCTCGGCGCCCTGCAGGAGGCGCAGGCCGCCTTGGAGACGGCGCTGGCCCTGGCCCCGGCCTGGGCGGACGGATGGTACAACCTTGGCAATGCGCGCCTGCGCCAGCTGCAGTTCGTCGCGGCGGAGGCCGCCTATGGCCGCGCCCTGGCGCTGCAGCCCGGCCACGCCGACGCCCACGCCAACCTGGCCGCCGCGCACAAGGCGCTGGGCCGTCTCGACCTGGCCGTGGCCCATTACGCCGACGCCGCCCGGTTGAAGCCGCACGATCCGCAGGTGCTGCAGAACCACGCCCTGAGCCTTGCCGAGGCGGGCCGCCATGCCGAGGCGGTCCCGGTCTACGAGGCCGCCATCGCGCTGGCGCCCACGCTCGCCAGTCTGCACACCAATCTCGGCAGCGCGTTGCAGGAGTGGGCGCGCACTCGCCACGATGCGGGCGTGCTGGGCCTGCTCGACCGAGCGATCCTCGGCCACCTCGCCGCCGTCGCCGTCGATCCCGGGCTGATCGCAGCCCGCTCCAACCTCGGCCTGGCGCTCTTGGCCCGCGGGCGCATCGAGGAGGCGGCGACCGCCTTCTACGACGCCATCGCCCGCGCGCCCGAGGTCGCCGCTCTCCACAGCAACCTCGGCCAGTGCCTGGCGGACCTGCGCCGTTACGACGAGGCGGAGGCCGCCTGCCGCCGCGCCCTGGCGCTGGAGCCGCAGATGGCGGAGGCTTGGTCCACGCTTGGCAACGTGCTGGTGGGCCAGCGCCGCCATGGCGAGGCGGAGGCCGCCTACCGCCAGGCGGTGACGCTGCGGCCCCAGATGGCCGGCGCCTGGTGCAACCTCGGTGTCGCGCTCTTCCGTGAGGGCAGAACGGCTGAGGCCGGCGACGCCTATGACCGCGCCCTCAGCCTGGACCCGAGTCTCGCAGACGCCCACTGGAACCAGTCGCTGGTGCGGCTGCAGCGGGGCGACTACGCTGGCGGCTTCGCCCAGTACGAGTGGCGGCTGAAGCGCCCTGGCCGGATCCGCGACGAGGCCCAGTTCACCGCGCCGTTGTGGGACGGTTCGGCGCTGAATGGCGCGTCGATCCTGGTTCATGCCGAGCAGGGTTTCGGCGACGCGCTGCAATGCGTGCGCTTCCTGCCTCAGGTGGCGGCCCGCGGCGGACGGGTGGTGCTGCAGGCGCGCGCGCCGCTGAAGCGCCTGCTTGAGCACGCGCCTGGCGTGGCGAGCTTCGTGGTCGATGGGGAGCCGGCCCCGCCCGTCGCCTGCCGCGCGCCCCTGTTCAGCCTACCGCGGCTGTTCGTGCAAGGGATGGAAGATCTGCCGGGCCCCTATCCTTACCTCCGCGCTGACCCGGCGCTTGTGAGCGGGTGGGGCGCACGACTGGCCGCCGTCTCGCCTTCTGTCGTCCCGGGTAGCGAAGCTGATCCGGAACCGAGGGCGAGCTTTGCACGCGTGGCCCTGGGTCCCGGCGCTCCGCTGCGCTCCGGCCGGGATGACAGGGGGGAGGGGACGCCGCGGCTCCGCGTGGGCGTCGTTTGGAGCGGCAATGTAAGTTCGGAGGTCGAGCAGGGCCGCTCGATCCCGCTCGAGGCCTTCGCCCCGCTGGCGCAGGCCGGTGTGGCTCTGGTCAGCCTGCAGAAGGGCGACGGGTTGGAGCAGCTCGCTGCTGCAGGCTTCCCCGTCGCCGATCTCGGCCCCGACTATCAGGCCGGCGACTTCGCAGACACCGCCGCGGTGCTGGCGAACCTGGACCTGCTGGTCACCTGCGACACCGCCGTAGTCCACCTGGCCGGCGCGCTCGGCGTGCCTGCCTGGCTGGCCGTCTCCACCAACCCCGACTGGCGCTGGCTGGAAGGCCGCAGCGACAGCCCCTGGTACCCGAGCGTGCGGGTGTTCCGGCAGGAGAGGCGGAGTGGGTGGGAAGACGTGTTCGCCGCGATGGGAGCCGCCCTGCAGGCGAGCTAGGCCGCCGCGCGCCTAGGCCAATTGGAACGACCGTTACGGGGTGAAGCCCAGCTTGGCCGCTCGTTCCGCCAGACGAGGCGCGATTTGTGCGGCGGCGGCCAAGTCGGCGTCACCCTGCGCCTTTACGCCGGTTTTCAACTCGCAGACGCCTCGACCATAGAGCGCCCAGGCGTTCTTAGGCTGGGTGGCGAGCGCGGCGTTGAAGTCGGCGATGGCCTGGTCGTATTCGCCTCGACGCTGATGGACAAGTCCGCGGTTCTCCAGCGGAACCGAAGCGTGCTGGGTCAACCGCACGGCGGCGTTGCAGTCCGACATCGCCTTGTCCAGGTCACGTCCGGCCAGTCCTCTGGCCCGGCACCGACCGTTGAAGGCTTTGGACAGGCGGCTGTCGTCGCCGTGCACCGCGATCCACAGGTCGAACTGGGCGATGGCCGGATCGAACTGCTCCAAATCCATATAGAGTTCCGCCTGCTGCAGGCGCACGTCGGCCTCCTTGGCGGCGGCTGCTGCTGCGGCGTTCACGTCCTCGCGCGCGCCGACCTGGTCGTGGCCAACCAGCCTGAGGCTGGCCCGGGTCAGGCGCGCCTGCACGTCGTCCGGCTTCAGCTTCAACTCGGCGTCGAGATCGCCCATGGCCATGAAGGGTTGATGCGAGGCCAGGCGCGCCACGGCGCGCTGGTGCAGGTAGCTGGGCTCGGCGGGAGCCAGCGCGATGGCCTTGCCATAGTCGGCGATGGCGTGCTCGTAGTCATGCCTCGCCGCAAAGGCGGACCCGCGCCGGCTGAAGCCATCTGCATCGGTGGGCTCGGTGGTCGGCGCCTCAGGCGCCGCCGCCGCCTGACCGCCTTCTCCCGCAGGCTCTGCGGCTGCAGCCGATTGCGATGCAGCTTCAGGCGTGCGTGACAGGTTGAACACAGGGCCGCCGTTGTAAGTGAAGTAGAGCTTCCGCTGGCTGTTGGCGACGTAGACCCGGTGCGACAGGAAGAAATCGGCGCCGAGCAGCATTGCGCTCTCGCCGATGTCGCCAATCCTTATCCGGGTGTTCTTCACCGTCTCATCGCCGACCTGGAAGCTGTTGACGGGTACGATCCAGCTCTTGGTGACGCGACGGCCGATGCCACTGCTATAGCCGGCGAAGACAGCGCCTGGACTGTCTGGCGTCAGGCCAGCGCGCGCCGCTGCTCTCAGGCTCAACTGGGATCGAGCGGCTCCAGTGTCGAAGGTCGTCCGCACTTCGACGCCGTTGACCTTGGCCTGACCGACCGTGTGATGGTCGGTGTCCACGGACTCGATCGGCACGATGGAGAAGGGCTTGCCCGCCGCCCAGTAGGCGAGCGCGTTGCGGGCGCAGCCCTGGGTCTTGAACAGGCGCACTGCGCCATTGGCGAGGTCGTACTCGACGTCGCCGAGGGACAGCACGTTCTGGCCGAGTACGCCGATGGCCGACGCCCCCACCTCTGCGCCCCCCACGATGAACTGCACGTTGGGGATGTCGGCCTTGGCCAGGGTGAAGGTCTTGACGGTGGCGACCTCGGCCTCGGCGGAGCCGCCCACGCCCGTGACGTAGAACCCGAACGGCGCCGGACTGGTGTGCAGGTGCAGTTCCTGCGCGCTCGCTTCGGAGATCATGCTGAAGAAGGCGCCGCTATCGACGAGGAAGTGGACGTCGATGCCGTTGATTTTCGCCGGGACAAGGGGACGCGTGCCGTTCATGGTCACCGGAAGCTCGGCCACCGTGCTAACCCGACAATCGGCATGAGCCGCGTTGAACGCGACCGATGCTGCGACGATCGACAGCAACCCCATCCACCATCGGCGCATCGATCCGCTCCTGCAAAGCCCTGCGGGACCGTCCGCCCGGCGAACACCTCCCGCCCTCGACATGAGCAGAGCTCTAGTCCGATTTGTCTTAGTCGGCGCGGAAGGAGAGAGGGCGCCTCAAACCAAAGTCCCGTGGCAGTGCTTGAACTTCTTGCCGGAGCCGCAGGGGCACATGGCGTTGCGGGCGGTGCGTTCCCAGCCGGTGGGCAGGGCGGAGGGGGGCAGGCGTTCGGCCATCTCGGGCGCCATGAAGCCGCCTTCGGTGGCCAGCGCCGCGCCATCCCGCTCGTTCTCGCCGGTCGTGGGATCGAGGTGCATCTCGAACATGGGCTGAGGCTGGTCGTGGGAGCCGAAGGCTTCGGGCGCCTGGAACTGGAACTCCACGGTCATCATCCAGCGGGTGACGTTCTGGCGGAGCTCCAGCATCAGCTTCTCGAACAGGGCGTAGGCTTCGGACTTGTACTCGTTCAGCGGGTCGCGCTGGCCGTAGCCGCGCAGCCCGATCACCTGGCGCAGGTGGTCCAGGTGGGTCAGGTGCTCGCGCCACTGCATGTCGATCATCTGCAGCATGAAGTTCTTCTCCAGTCCGCGCGCCTGCTCTGTCCCGATCTGCTCCTCGCGCTCGGCGGCCTTGGCGTCTGCGGCCTGCGTGATGCGGGTATGGATGTCTTCCGGCGTGGCGCCCTCCTCGGCCGCCCAATCGGTCACCGGCAGGTCCAAGCCGAGATAGGTCTGCAGCCGCTCGTGCAGGCCCTGTGCATCCCACTGCTCGGCATAGCTCTTGGGCGGCAGCGAGAGGGTGACGAAGTCCTCTATGGTGTCGTGGCGCATCTCGGTGACGGACTCGGAGAGGTCGTCGGACAGCATGAAGGCCTGGCGTTGCTCGAACACCGCCTTGCGCTGGTCGTTGACCACGTCGTCATACTTCAGCAGGTTCTTGCGCATCTCGTAGTTGCGCTCCTCCACCTTGCGCTGGGCGGTGGAGATGGCGCGGTTCAGCCAGGGGTGGGTGATCGCCTCGCCCGGCTGTACGCCGAAGGTGCGCATGATGCTGTCCAGCCGCTCGCCCGCGAAGATGCGCAGCAGGTCGTCCTCGCAGGACAGGTAGAACTTGGAGTGGCCGGGATCGCCCTGGCGCCCGGTGCGGCCACGGAGCTGGTTGTCGATGCGCCGGCTCTCGTGACGCTCGGTGCCGAGCACGTAGAGGCCGCCTGCAGCCAGCGCCTTCTCGCGGCCGGCGGCGATGTCGGTCTTGGTCTGCGCCGCCTTGGCCGCGGCCTCGTCTTCCGTAGGCTCCGAGCCGTAGCCGAGCTCCTCGCGCCAGCGCTGGATACGCATGTCGAAGTTGCCGCCGAGCTGGATGTCGGTGCCGCGGCCGGCCATGTTGGTGGCGATGGTGACGCTGCCGGGTGCTCCGGCCTCCGCCACGATATAGGCTTCCTGCTCGTGGTAGCGTGCGTTCAGCACGTTGTGCGGAACGCCGTTGAGCGTCTCGCCGTCCTTCTCGAAGGTGTGGGCGTTCAACAGTTCCGACAGCTGCTCGGACTTCTCGATGGAGACGGTGCCGACCAGGATGGGCTGGCCGCGGACATAGCAGTCGGCGATGGTCTTGCAGATGGACTCGTTCTTCTCCGCGGCGGTGCGAGAGACCTCGTCGTCGTCGTCGATGCGCACGATGGG
>CAXTRP010000121.1:0-2836 GCA_964246615.1 uncultured Caulobacteraceae bacterium
CTGAACCCGATGGCGACTTCCTGGCGGGGCGCATGCTGATCGCCATGCCGGGCATCGGCGACCCGCGCTTCGAGCGCGCCGTCATCTTGATGTGCGCCCACTCCGCCGACAACGCCATGGGCGTGACGGTGAACCACCCGCTGGATGGGCTGTCGCTCGGCGACCTGCTCGATCGGTTGGGGGTGAAGCCCACGGCGAGCGCCGAGCCGGCCCCCATGCCCCAGGCGGTGCTGTCCGGCGGCCCGGTGGATCGGGAGCGCGGGTTCGTCATCCACACCGCCGACTACGCCACCAGCGACAGCACCTTGGCGGTGAACCAGGACCTCTCGCTCACTCCCACCCGTGAGGTGCTGGAAGCCATGGCCGACGAGGAGCGCCGCCCGCGCCACTCCATCCTGGCGCTCGGCTGCGCCACCTGGGGGGCGGGCCAGCTGGAGCAGGAGATCCGGGAGAACGTCTGGCTCGCTTGCGAAGCCGACGAGAGCATCGTCTTCGACGCCGACCACGAGACCAAGTGGGTCCGGGCCCTGGCCAAGATCGGTGTGCGCGCAGACAACCTGTCGGCCCAGGCCGGGAGCGCCTAGTCGATCTGTTCTGGCGGCAGGATCAGCCGCCGTCCTCTGCGCGCACCAGGCCGAACAGCAGGTGGTCTCGCCAGCGGCCGTCGATCTTCAGATAGCCCTTCGCCCGACCTTCCAGGTCGAAGCCCGCCTTCAGCAGCAGGCGGCGCGAGGCGTCGTTGTCAGGGCAGCAGGCCGCCTCCAGCCGGTGCAGGCCGAGCCGGCCGAAGGCGAAGCGCGTGACGCCCTTGACCGCTTCCAAGGTGTAGCCGCGCCGCGCATGCGGCTCGCCGACCCAGTAGCCGAGGGTGCCGGTCTGGGCGACGCCGCGCAGGATGTTGCGCAACGTGACGCCGCCCACCAGCACATTGTCGACGCTACGGAAGACGAAGAAGGCATAGCCCTGGCCGAGGTCCTGGTCGCGCTGGTAGAGGGCGAGCCGCCGCCGGAAGGCCGCCCGGGTCAGATCGTCGGACGGCCAGGTCGGCTCCCAGGGCTGCAGGAAAGGCTGCGAGGCGTGGCGCAGCACCGACCAGGCCGGGAAGTCGCCGATCCGCGGGGCGCGCAGGCGGACGCGCTCGGTCTCAACCGCAAAGCCGGTATCGGCAGACATCCAGTCGAGCACCGCCATCGACGACGGAGCCTACAGGATTTCGGGCATCGGCGCGCGGGCTTCCTGCAGCCCGCGTCGCGCCAGGGCGTCGGCCCGCTCGTTCATGGGATGGCCGGCGTGGCCCTTGACCCAGCGCCAGTCCACCTGATGGCGCGTCCGCGCGGCGTCGAGCTCGCGCCACAGATCCTCGTTCTTCACCGGCTTCTTGTCGGCGGTCTTCCAGCCTCGCGCCTTCCAGCCCGGCATCCATTCGGTGATCCCCTGGCGCAGGTACTGGCTGTCGGTGTGCAGCTCGACCCGGCAGGGCCGGGTCAGCGCCTCCAGCGCGCGGATGGCGGCCAGCATCTCCATGCGGTTGTTGGTGGTGTGAGGCTCGCCGCCGCAGATCTCGCGCTCCCGGCCCTTGGCCGTCAGGATCGCGCCCCAGCCGCCCGGCCCCGGATTGCCGCTGCAGGCGCCGTCGGTGAAGATGGTCACATCGTCGTTCATGAGGCTTGATGGCGGGGGTTCGGGGGACATGAGGCGAAGGGGTCGTCCGGGGTGGAGCGGAAGAAGGCGAGGCGCGCCTCATACTCCATCGGGTCCTTGGGGCGCACCAGGGCGCCCGGCGGCGTGGCGCCCCAGTCGGCGAGCCGTGTCAGGAAGAAGCGCATGGCCGCGCCGCGCGCCAAGACGGATAGGGCGGCGTGCTCCTCGGCAAGCAGGGGCCGCACGGCGTGATAGCCGGCGATCAGGGCCTGCGCGCTCTGCGGCTTGAAGCGGCCGTCCGGCGTGAAGGCCCAGGCGACCAGACAGACCGCCAGGTCGTAGGCCAAGGCGTCGGTGCAGGCGAAGTAGAAGTCGATGGCCGCGCAGAACCGCTCGCCCGCGAAAAAGACGTTGTCGGGGAACAGGTCGGCGTGGATGGAGCCCCGCGGCAGGAGACGCGGCCAGCCCGCCTCGAGCGCTGCGAGATCGGCGCGGACGTCGTCGCTCAATCCAGGCCGCAGGCGGTCCGCATCGGCCTCGTGGCCAGTGAACAGCGCGGCCCAGGTGGGCTGGCCCAGCGTGTTCTCCCGCTCGCCGGTGAAGCCCTCGCCCGCCAGGTGAAGACGGGCAAGGCCTGCTCCAGCCTCCCGGCAGTGGATGGGCGTGGGGTGTTGCACCGACACGCCGGTGAGGAAGCTCACCAGGGCCGCTGGCCGGCGGCGCACCGTCTTCAGCATCCTGGCCGCACGATCGGCCATGGGCGTAGGGCAGGGGAAGCCCCGGGCGGCCAGCCAGTGCATCAGGTCCAGGAAATAGGGCAGGTCGGCTTCATGCACCCGCCGCTCGTAGAGCGTCAGGATGAAGCGCCCGCGCTCGGTCTCCAGCAGGAAGTTGGAGTTCTCCACCCCCTCCGCGATCCCCTTGCAGGAGACGGCCCGCCCGAGGTCGAAATCGGCCAGCAGGCTTGCCAGGTCGGCCTCGTCGATGGGGGTGTAGACGGCCATGGCGGTGCAAGGGAGGGGCGTGGGCCGCGCCTGTCAACGGGTGGGCGCGTTGGGGCTATCGCCTGCTGACGATCCTTGCTCAGATGGGGCGGGCAGCGAATGCGGGGACGAGACGATGCGGCGGAGCGCGATGGGTCTGCTGATGCTTGCAGCGGTGGGGGCCGGCGGCGGCGCCTTGGCGCAGACGCCGG
>CAXTRP010000121.1:2867-8051 GCA_964246615.1 uncultured Caulobacteraceae bacterium
TCGACGCTCCTGCGCCGCAGGAGGCGGACGGCTACACCCGCTACGAGCTGCTGGCGCCGGGATCGGGACGGTTCCGCATACTGTACGACATTACGGCCATCGGCTCCGGTGCGACGGCCTTCTTTAACCCGATCCGTAAGGGCAGCCTCGCCTCAGACGAGCAGGTGAGCGACCGCGCCACTGGGCGGCCGCTGGCCTTTCGGGTGGTGCATGGGGCCGAGGCGAAGGCTGGCGGCCTGACGGACGCGGACCTGGCCACCGACTATATCCGCGTCCAGCTCGCCCATCCCGTGCCCGCCGATGGGGGGCAGGGCCGCATCCGCATCGAGAAGACCTACGAGGACGCCCGCAGCTACCACATGGACGGCGCCGAACTGGTGTTCGACCGGTCGCTGGGCATCAAGCGCAATGCGGTGGTGCTGCCGCCAGGTTACGTGCTGGCGGCCTGCAACTACCCCTCGCAGGTGGCGCAGGAGGCCGACGGCCGTATCCGCATCAGCTTCCTGAATGACACGCCGGCGGAGGCGCCGCTGGTGCTTCGCGCCCGTCCGGGCCGGCTTATGGCCGCAGCCTCCAGCGTGCAGGCCCGGCTGGACGAGCGCGCGCGCCAGACCCGCGACATCGTCTATGAGCTGCAGCCGCCCGAGACCCACGCCTTCAGCCTCTACCACGACTATACCGAGGCGCGGGCGGGAGTCGGCCGCTATGTCAACGTGGTCCGCACGGGCAGCCACGCGGCCTCGCCCTCGGCGCGGGACCTGGACACCGGCGAGGCGCTCACCGCCCGCATCCTGAAGGGCGACGCCATCACCACAGCCGGCGTGTCCGACCCCGACCTGCCCAAGATCACCCCCGACACCGAGATCGTGGTGTTCAGCTTCACGCCTTTAAAGGCGGGCGAGTCGATCCGGTTGCGCATGTCGGAGACCTACACGGATGCTGAGCGCTACCGGCTGGAAGGCGACGAGCTGGTGTTCGACCGCACCTTTGGCCGTCCGGCGAACGCGGTGGTGCTGCCGGCGGGCTGGATCCTGACCAACTCCGCCAGTCCCGCAGTGGTCAGCCAGACCGCCGATGGCCGGACGCGGCTGGACTTCGTCAACCCCCGGCCGGACGAAGTGGAGGCGCTGGTCACGGCGCGAAGGGCGTCGCGGTAAGCTCCCGGCAGGATGGGCGCTCGATCGGCTCTGGACGGACCGCTTGCCTTCATCTCGCCTCGAGCCTGTCTGAGGACGAGTCGCTCCCCGGCCGCGCAGCGGCCTGATCCGACGAGCTTAGGGTGAGGCCGGATGAGAAGTGGTTGGGTTCGAACTTGAGGAGCAGGTCTAGCCCACCTCGCCGGGCGCCTCGCCACAGCTATGGCACACCCGCCGCGCGCCGTTGTAGCCGAGCGCCACGTCGCCGCAGGCCGGGCAGATGTCGCGATCGGCTGAACCCGCGCGACCCACGCCCGGAGGCCTTGCGGACGGCAGGAACAGCAGGTTGTCCGGGGCGGCGCCGCGGGAAAAGCCCTTGGACATGAAGTGTGCGGCGGACATCGGCGCAGGCGGTTCGCGTCCCTCCGTAGCGCCTGCTCCCAGGCCGTCCGCATCGAGCGCCGCCGCATCGCCGCTGGCGAGGTCTCCGCGATCCAGATAGCTGACGCCCAGCTCGCGGAAGATGTAGTCCAGGATCGAGGTCGCCGATCGCACCGTGTCGTTGCCGGTAACAGCGCCCGCCGGCTCGAACCGGGTGAAGACGAAGGCTTCCACGAACTCTTCCAGCGGTACGCCGTATTGCAGGCCGATGCTGATGGCGATGGCGAAGTTGTTCATCACCGAGCGGAAGGCGGCGCCTTCCTTGTGCATGTCGATGAACACCTCGCCCAGTTCGCCGTCGTCGTACTCGCCGGTGTGCAGATAGACCTTGTGGCCGCCAACGCTGGCCTTCTGGATGTAGCCCTTGCGCCGATCGGGCAGGCGGCGGCGGGTGCGCGGCGCCTGGACCTCCACGATGCGCTCCACCACCCGCTCGAACGGCTGCGACGCCGCAGCCGCTTGCGGCTCGGCCGGCAGGGCCAAAACCCTGTCCAGGGCTGCTGAGCGGTCCAGGCGGATGGCGGGGGCCCCGGCGCTGAACGCCGCCGCCGCCAGCATCTGAGCCTCCCGCGGATCAGTGTCGGCGGACAGGCGAAGGGTGGCTGTGACAGGCGCGCAGGCCAAAGGCGCCAGCGCCGCCGCCATCCGCGCGCCGGCCAGCGGCGTCGTCTGCTCAGCCGACGCGAAGACCGCAAACGCCTGCGCGCCCATGCGCTCGTCCACGTCGGACCCCAGGATCATGCGCTCGGCGCTGGCGACCTGGGCCGCGTCGAAGCCGGCCAGCGCCAGCACGTTCGCCGCCTCGCCCTCGGTTGCGCCAAGCACGTCCTGCACGAAGCCTTCGCCGAGCAGCGTCGGTGTGAACACCTGCGCGAGCGTTCGGGCCGACGGCAGCGCGGCTTCCGCCCGCCCGATCTCCAGCTCTGTGAAACCGGCGGCGCGAAGGGTGACGCGGTTGACGGGCGACCCCTGATCCAGGCTGCGCGATCCCAGCACCTCGGTGCGCAACGCGGCGGGATCGAGCCCCAGCGTCCGGGCGCCCCAGGCGGCAGGTTCGCGCAGGACGGCGAGCGTCGCCTCGTCCTCGGTCTCGCTCCAGCCCCTTGCGCCGAGCCAGGGGCCGGCGCCGGTGGACACCCCGCCCAGCCGCAGGCTCGTTTCACCGTCCTCGCGGATGGTTACCCGCTGCAGGTTGCGCAAGCCGCGGGCCCTCACCTGGACTGCGGCCTGATCGAAGATGCGGGTCGCCAGCCTCGCCGTTGCATCCTCGCCGGCGGCGACCGTCGCGCTCATCTGTGCAAGCCGCTCTCCCTCGGCCCGGCCATGCTCGGTGAAGGCCGGGCATGGGCCCAGCCGCGCCGCCAGTTCCGCAGAGCCGCCCGCGGCGGCTGCGGCGGCGAGGGCCAGCACGCTTCCCGCTCTGGCGCGCGCCTCCGCCGAGTCGAACGCCAGCCCCTCGGCGACGAGCAGGTCGGACAACCCGGCGATGTCCAGGGCGATCGGGTAGGCGGCGGGTCGCAACGAAGGCGTGCGACAAGCCTCCAACTCCAGCGCCACCGTCCAGAGCCGGACCGCCGCCGCAAAGCCCTCGGCGTCGAAGCCTGCGCCGGCCTGCAGGAAGGCGAAGGCGTTCACGGGCGCCGCGGGCGCGGTCGCCGCCTGCACCGCTCGCTCCGCCGTCGCCGCTTGCCTGACCAGCGTCACTGCCGGGCCGATCTCCCAGGCGAAGGCGGCGGCGTCCTCGTCTCCAAGGACCAGCACCGGCTGTGGCGAGGCCGGAAACGGCGCCGCGTCCGCGGCGTCCGCGCCCTGGCCGCTCGCGGCCAGGGCGATGCGGTCCAGGATCATGCCATCGGCACAGCCCGCGCCTCGGGCGGCGCGGCAGGCTCGGGCGAGCCCGGGGTTCTGCACGGGGTCGGCGCAGACCGCGGTGGGACCGTCGCAGCGCTCCACCGCTCGCGCCACCTCCCTCAGCAAAGCCCCCACCCGCAACGCCGCAGCCTCCGCCGCCCGGGCGCTTCGGGTCCGCCCGAGCTGCTCGGCCAACGCCCGCGGCCCGTCCGCATGGCTCGGGTCGATGACCCTGGGCGCCGAGGCCGATGGGTTCAGACAGGCCAGCCCTGTCAGCAGGCAGGTCGCCACCGCCTCACCGAAAGCCGCAGAGGCCGCCGCATCGTCGAACAGGCCAAGCTCTGCGCCCGTCTGCGTCAGAGCTTCTGCATGGGCCCGCATCGCCCCACGCAGGCTGGTGCGGCTGCACGGCATGCCGCGGGCGTCCGCCTCCGCGATCCACGCCTCCAGCCTCGCGGTCGTCCAGCCGACCGGAACATCGGCGACGACGAGCCCGGGTTCGCAGGGGCGTGCGGACAGGGACGCGGAGCGCTGCTCGCCGAACCGCCGGGGAAATCGCATCCGCCCACTCCGCCACGCTGCTAAAGGCTTAGTCGAGCAGCCTGACCGACGCAACCGGTTGTGAGTTGAGGCTGCCGCCACACTACATCTAGTCTCCCGCGAAATCCTGGACGTCGGCGGGAGCGGCGCCTATAGTCCGGGCGCGCCACCCTTTCCGTCCCGGTGAACCTGACGTGCTCGAGAAGATTTTCACGTGGTGGAGCGGCGCGACGCTGGGCGCCCTGTTCACCATCAAGAAGCGCGCCGATTTCGTCGGCGAGGACGAGCTGGGCAACCGCTATTTCCAGGAGCGTGACGCGCGCACCAGCTATGACGGGCGCCGCCGCCGTTGGGTGACCTACAAGGGCTATGCGGAGGCCACCAAGGTGCCCGCCGAGTGGCACGGCTGGCTGCATTACACCTTCGATGAGCCGCCCACCGTCGCGCCGTTCAAGCTGCGCAGCTGGGAGAAGCCGCACCTGCCGAACCTCACAGGGACGCCTTACGCCTATCGGCCCCAGGGCTCGATCGTCGGCGCCGGCGAACGCGCCAAGGCGGTGGGCGACTACGAAGCCTGGACGCCGGAGTAGGAACGATGGCCGAGCGCCAGCAGTGGGCGGAGACGGGATTGGGCGCCGTGGTCCTCCTGGCCGCGATGGGCTTCCTGGCTTACGCCCTGGCTCACGCCGGAGGCGTCGGCGAGGCCGGCGGCTACACGCTGAAGGCGCACTTCGGCGAGGTGGGCTCGCTCAGCCCGGGTGCTGCGGTGAGCGTTGCGGGGGTCAAGGTCGGCGCGGTCCAGTCCGTACGCCTGGATCCCAAGACCTTCCTGGCCGATACGGTGTTGACCATCCAGCCGAGCGTCAAGCTGCCGTCCGACTCCACGGTGAAGATCACCCAGGACAGCCTGCTCGGCGGCCAGCACTTGGCCATAGAGCCTGGCGGCGCGCCGGACGACCTGAAGCCGGGCTCGACCTTCCAGAACACCCAGGGTGCGGTGGACCTGTTCGGCCTCATAGGCTCGATGCTGCGGCCCCAGACGGCCAAGCCGGGTGCAGACGCCGCGTCGCCGGCTGCTGGCGGCGCGGCATCCGCTCCGGGCGGCTGAGCCGATGGGCGCGCGACACTCGGTGGTGCTGGCGCTTGCGGTCCTGAGCGTAGGCGGGATGGCGGGGCTGAGCCTCGCCCAGGACCAGAACCAGACCGACAACGTCAC
>CAXTRP010000122.1:0-242 GCA_964246615.1 uncultured Caulobacteraceae bacterium
CCGATCTCGTCCGCCCCGCGGGCGCAGGCGGCGACCTGGGCGCGGATATCGCCGACGTTACGATCCGGGTCACGGGCCGGGTACGGACCCGAGGCCAGGGCCGCCCGGAACTCGGCCTCCCGCAGGCGCCCGCCCTCCACCAGCAGGAAGCCGTCGAACAGCACGCCCTCCTCGTCGAGCGTGCAGCTGTCCGGCGGCATGGAGCCCGGCGTGCGACCGCCGATGTCGGCGTGGTGACCCCG
>CAXTRP010000122.1:252-8038 GCA_964246615.1 uncultured Caulobacteraceae bacterium
GCCCTGGTCGAACACCGGCATGACCACGGTCAGGTCCGGCAGGTGGGTGCCGCCATTGTAGGGGTTGTTGACGACATAGGCGTCGCCGGCCCGCAGGCCACGCCCGGACGCCTGCGCCGCATCGCGCATGGCCCGCACGCTGTCGCCCATGGAGCCCAGATGCACCGGCATGTGGGGTGCGTTGGCCACCAGCCGTCCCTCTCCGTCGAACAGCGCGCAGGAGAAGTCCAGCCGCTCCTTGATGTTCACCGAGAGCGCGGTGTTCTGCAGCGCCTGGCCCATCTGCTCGGCGATGGCCATGAACAGGTTGTTGAAAATTTCCAGGCGGATGGGATCGAGGGCGGCGCCGTCGCCTGCCGTGCGGGTCGCTTTCGCCTCGACACGTTCCAGGATCAGGTCGCCCCGGGCCGTGCGATGGGCCGACCAGCCCCGCTCGACCACCACCGTCGCTGTGCTGTCGTAGACGATCGCCGGACCCGCCAGGGTCTCGCCATCCTTTATCGCCGCGCGATCCAGCACCCGGGTCGGCCGGGCCGCGCCGTCCATGAAGGTGGTGGCCACCCGCTCCGGCAGGGTCGGTGCGGCGGGGGACGCGGCGTGGCCGGTCGCGGGCTTGATCGAGGGGACGACCAGCTCGACCGCGACAGAC
Organism: uncultured Caulobacteraceae bacterium; assembly: GCA_964246615.1. GTDB lineage: Bacteria > Pseudomonadota > Alphaproteobacteria > Caulobacterales > Caulobacteraceae > CAHJWH01. The sequence continues at coordinate 902 of CAXTRP010000122.1, forward strand.
TCCAGCACCAGGGCCGTGTGTGGCGTCGTGAAGGTGAAGCGCTGCTGGTAGAGCGCCTCGAACGCCTGGCGCACCTCCGCAGGCTCGCCCTCGGCGACCTGTAGCGCGGTGTCGCCGCCGCTGTAGCGCACGTGCAGTCGCCGCTCCACGCGGCCTGCTGCAAGATCGAAGCCGTTCGTCTCCACGTCGGTCCGGCAGGCGAGCTCCAGCCGGTCCATCTCGGCGGCCGCAGCGGCCAGGATGGCGGAGTCCACCGGCGCCTCCACCGCGCGCTGGCGCACGATGCGCTGGTCCGCCAGGCCGATGCCGTAGGCCGACAGCACGCCGGCCAGCGGATGCGCCATCACGTGGCGCATGCCGAGCGCATCGGCCACCAGGCAGGCGTGCTGGCCCGCCGCGCCCCCGAAACAGGCCAGCACATAGTCCGAAACGTCATGGCCCTTGGCCACCGAGATCTTCTTGATGGCGTGGGCCATGCTGTCCACCGCGATCGCCACGAAGCCCTCCGCCAGCGCCTCCGGCGTGGTGGGCGGCAGGCCCGCCGCCGCGACCTCTTGCGCCAGGGCGGCGAAGCGCGTGCGCACCACGTCCGGATCGATGGGCTGGTCGCCGGTGGGGCCGAACAGGCGCGGGAAGGCGTCCGGCTGCAGCTTCCCCAGCATGACGTTGCAGTCGGTGATGGTCAGCGGCCCGCCGCGGCGGTAGCAGGCCGGCCCCGGATCGGCCCCGGCGGACTGCGGCCCCACCCGCAGGCGCGCTCCGTCGAACCGGCAGATCGACCCGCCGCCGGCGGCGATGGTGTCGATGGCCATCATCGGCACGCGCAGGCGCACCCCGGCCACCAGGGTCTCCGACGACCGCTCCAGCGTCCCGGCGTAGTGGGAGACGTCGGTGGACGTGCCCCCCATGTCGAAGCCAATGACCCGGCCGAAGCCCGCCACGCGCGCCGTCTCCACCATGCCGACGATCCCCCCGGCTGGACCGGAGAGAATGGCGTCGCGGCCCCGGAACGAGGCCGCCCCGATCAGCCCTCCGTTGGACTGCATGAAGGCCAGAGGAACCTCCGGCCCGAGCGCTGTGGCCACCTGCTCCACGTAGCGGTCCAGCACGGGCGAGAGGTAGGCGTCCACCACCGTGGTGTCGCCGCGGCTGACGATCCGCATCAACGGGCTGACCCGGTGGCTGACGGAGACCTGGGTGAAGCCGACCTCTCGCGCGATCGCGGCGACGGCGTCCTCGTGCGCCGGATAGCGGTAGCCGTGCATCAGCACGATGGCCACGGCCCGCAGGCCATCGACGAATGCGTCCGCCAGGTCTGCGCGGACCTGCTCGACGGCGAGCGGGACCAGCACCGCGCCTTTGACATCGATCCGCTCGCGCGCCTCGATCACCCGCCGCTCCAGCCGCTCGGGAAGCTGGATGTCGCGGGCGAAGATGTCAGGACGATTCTGGTAGCCGATGCGCAGCAGGTCGCCGAAACCCTGGGTGACGACCAGCGCCACGTCCTCGCCTTCGCGTTCGAGCAGGGCGTTGGTGGCGACCGTGGTGCCCATCTTCACGCTCGCCAGCCGACCCGGCGGGATCGGCTCGCCGGCGCTCAGGCCGAGCAGGTCTCGGACGCCCTGGATGGCGGCGTCCTGATAGCGCTCCGGGTGGGAGGACAGCAGCTTGGCGGTGACCAGCTCGCCTTGCGGCGACAGGGCCACGATGTCGGTGAAGGTGCCTCCCCGGTCGATCCAGACGTGCCAGCCGGAAACGGCCTGCGGGTCATCCATCACCACTCTCTGGCCCCTGTCTGAGTTGAGCTCTGCTGCACCTTGTCTTTAGCGTCTCCAAGCAAGCCGCTCATCCCCGCGAAAGCGGGAACCCAGGCTTTTGCTGGCGGGCGCTTTGAAGCTCCACCCGACCTGTTTCCCATCCTTCATGCGGTGAAATCGGAAGCCTGGGTCCCCGCTTTCGCGGGGATGAGCGGGTGTAGAAGGGCGTGCTCGTCGACTACAACGCCAGTTCTTGCTGGCGGATGCAGGCGGCGGCGTGGTCGTCGCCGGAGGCTTCCAGCGGCGGCTCGACGTCTGCGCAGCGGGCTTGCGCATGGGGGCAGCGGGTGCGGAAGACGCAGCCCGAAGGCGGCGACAGCGGGCTCGGCGGTTCGCCCGACAGGATCACCCGGGCGCGGCGCCGTTCGGGCTCGATCACCGGCGCGGCGTCCAGCAGGGCGCGGGTGTAGGGGTGGCGGGGGCGGCCGAACACTTCGGCCACCGATCCGCTCTCCATGACCCGGCCGAGGTAGAGCACCACCACCCGGGCGCACAGGTGCTGCACCACCGACAGGTCGTGGCCGATGAACAGCATGGCCATGCCGGTCTCGTCTTGGAGGTCCTGGAGCAGGTTGATGATCTGGGCCTGGACCGAGACGTCGAGCGCCGACACCGCCTCATCGGCGATGACGATGTCCGGGCCGATGGACAGCGCCCGCGCGATCCCCACCCGCTGGCGCATGCCCCCGGAAAGCTCGTGCGGCCGCTTGGCGGCGGCCGATGCGCTGAGGCCCACCCGCTCAAGCAAGCTCCCGACCCGCGCCGGCCGTTCCGACGCCGCGCCGACGCTGTGGATGTGGAGCGCCTCCGTAAGGATCGCGCCGACGCTCATACGGGGATTGAGGCTGGCGGTGGGGTCCTGGAAGATCACCTGCATGCGCCGGCGCACCGCCTTCATCCGCGCGCCCGACAGGCCCGCCAGCGGCTCGCCGTCCAGCCGCACCGCGCCTGAGGTGGGCTCCACCAGGCGCAGGATGGCGCGGCCCAGCGTGGTCTTGCCCGAGCCGGATTCGCCGATCACCCCCACCGTCTGGCCACGCCCGACGCGGAGCGACACGCCATCGACCGCCCGCACCACCGCGCGCCTGGCGAACGGGCCGGCCCGCACCGGAAAGTGGACCTTGAGGTCCTGCACCTCCAGCAGCGCGCTCACAGTTCCGCCCAGCGCAGGCAGCGCGCGCCCCGATCCGGCGCGATGGGCAGCAGCGCCACGGGCGAGGTGCGGCACGGGTCCTGCGCCAGGGTGCAGCGGGGCTGAAAGCCGCAGCCGCTGGGCGGATGGCGCGGGTCCATGACCGCGCCGGCGATGGCCCGGAGCCGGCGCCGCGGCCCTTCCGCTCGCGCATCGGGCAGGCTGTCGAGCAGGCCGCGGGTGTAGGGGTGGCGCGGATGGGCGAACAGCGCCGCGGCGCCGGCCGTCTCCACGATGCGGCCGCCGTACATCACCCCCACGCGGTCGGCGATCTCGGCCACCACGGCCAGGTTGTGGGTGACGAACAGCACCGCCATGCCGTGCTCGCGCTGCAGCGCCTTCAACAGCTCCAGGATCTGGATCTGGACGGTGGCGTCGAGGGCTGTGGTCGGCTCGTCGGCGATGAGCAGGCGCGGACGGCAGGCCAGCGCCATGGCGATCAGCACCCGCTGGCGCATGCCCCCCGACAGCTCGTGCGGGTAGGCGCTCGCCCGGCGGCGGGGATCGGGGATGCCCACCTCCGCCAGTGCCTCGACCACCCGGTTACGGACCTGGGCGGGCTTGAGCGTCTGGTGCAGCCGTAGCGCCTCGCCGATCTGGGCGCCCACGGTTTGCACCGGGTTCAGGCTGGTCATCGGCTCCTGGAACACCATGGCGACCTCCGCACCGCGGACCTGGCGCATGGCTCGGGCGCCCAGGGTCAGGAGGTTGCGCGCGCCTTGCGGGCCTTCGAGCCGCACCTCGCCACCAACGATGGCGCGAGCGTCCAGCAGCCCCATGATCGCCAGGCTGGTGGCCGACTTGCCCGAGCCGCTCTCCCCCACCAGGGCGTAGGTCTCCCCTGCAGCGATCGCCAAATCGACGCCGTTGACCACCTGCACCGGGCCGGCCGCGCCCGGAAAGGCCACCGTCAGCCCCCGCACATCGAGCAGCGGCGCGGCGCTCATGTGAGCAGGCCCGCCCGCGCCATCTCCTCCCCCGCCCAGGCCACCGGCACGTGGCCGTAGCCGATCAGGGTGTCGTGGAAGCCCTTCGCCTCGCCCCGCCAGCGGGCCCGCAACGCCCTGATCTGGGTCACGCCCAGCCAGTACATCAGCCGGGTGGCCGGCAGCATGGCGTTGCGGGTGACCTCGCCCTCAGCCCGGGATGGCGCGAAGCCGCCCTCGCCGGCGTAGAAGTCGCGGGCCTGGTCGGGCGTCCACTCGCCGGTGTGCAGGCGCACGTCCACCAGCACGCTGGCCACGTTGCGCCGCTCCATGGACTTCAGCAGCAGGCGTTCCACCGGCGTGTAGAAGCCCTGAGCCTCCTGCATCATGTCCTGCACGTAGCAGGCCCAGCCCTCCACCATGCTGCCGGCGGACAGGAAGGCCAGCCCCAGCGCGCAGTCGGTCCCCGCCAGCCGCGCCAGCCGAGACGGCGCGGTGCGCGCACGGGCGTTCTGGGTGTGGTGGCCGACGCTGCCGTGGTGCACGGCGTGAACGATCTTCACCGTGGCGTCGGCATTGGCCCGCAGGTAGGCCCGCTCGTCGCCGGACGGCGGCATGACCCAGTAGACGCTGCCCCCGCCCGGGCTGGCCGCAGGGGGCGAACGGTAGAAGAGGAAATAGAGCGCCTTGGCCACCTCCTCGAAGCAGGGATCGAGAGTGCGGTAGTCCAGCGCGTAGCGGTCCTCCACGCTGACCAGGGCGGCGCCGGCGGCTTTCGCCTCGCCGTCCAGCGCCGGGTAGCGGGCCAGGACGTCGGCGGACGCGCCGGGGCCGACCTCGGCCAAGGCGTCGACCTGCTCGCGCCAGGAGCGGTGCGGGTCGATCCCGGCGGCCATCTCCACAAGCTCGGCGCCGAGGCTGGCGAAATCCGCCTCCGCCAGGCTGATCGCGGCGCCTGGGTCGAGGTCGAGCCCGTGCGCCTCGCGCATCAGCCGTTCGAGATGAGCGGCCCCGCAGGCCACCGACCGGTCCGGCAGGCCCGCGATGGCGGCGGCGAACGATGAAAAGGCTTCAGCTGCGCACTGGGCCGCCGGCGCCAAGGCGGGGGCCCAGTCCGCGTGGCGGCCGATGTCGCCGGTGAGAAAGGCCGCCATGGCTGCGCCCTCCCGCTGCGCACGGGCTGTCCAGGCTATGGGGACGGGCTCGCCCGCAAGCCGCGCCCGGCCATCGGAGAGGAAGTCCGGTATGGCGCTTAGCCGCGCGGCCAGGGCGTCGTGGCGCGTCGGCGCCGACTGCGGCAGCAGCAGCCCGATGATCCCGAACGCCGCTTCGCCCGTGTACCAGGCCGGGTTCAGGAAGCGGCTGGGCGCGTCCGGTGCGAGGGCGATCCGAAGCTGCGCCACGGCCAGCCGCCGGTCCAGGCGCTCGCCCAGCGCCGTGCTCATCCTCCCCATCAGGGATGGGGAGGTGGCGGCGAAGCCGGCGGAGGGGCCGCGCGGGAGAGCGGAAGACGCTTCGGTGGGGTTTCCGCGCTCGGCACGGCCCCCTCCCGGCCGTTGGCCGTACTCCCCCACCTCGTGGGGAAGAGGAGATAGCTGGACGACGGCGACGAGACCCGCCTGCCGGACCTGGCGGCGCCCGCGCGCTCGGCTGCGGCGGCGCCGGCGGAGGCGTCCGGAAGCCGGTGGTCGTGGCCGGGCTCGCCCATGAAGGTGGCGTCCACCGGGCGGAAGGCGAGATGATGCGCGAGGTAGGCTTCGGCCGCGCCGGCCTGGGCCACGGCGCCAGCCACGCCCGCGCCCTCGTCGCTCACCCGGTGGAACCCACGTCCACCCAGCGACGCTCGAAGTGGGCCGCGATGATCGCGTCGATGATCTCCTGGCTCTTGGCGCCGTCGAAGAAGGTGCACTCCTCGGGGCGGTCCTGAAGGATCTCGTCGGCAAAGAAGCGGATCAGGTTGCGGTAGTAGAGTTCCGGCCAGGGCGTGTTCAGGGTCGTGCCCGGCGGCAGGTCCGCTTCGGTGAGTTCGACATTTCGGAACTCCACGTCTGTGGCTGTGGCGAAGTGAAGGGTCTCGGCGACCCCAAACTCGGTCACCAGCCGGGCCACCGCGGCGCCCTTGGAGCCGTAGACCCTGATCTCTACGCCCGGATAGTTGCCCACCGCCACGATGCTGGACTGCAGCAGGCCCTGCGCACCGTTCGCATACTCCACGATGGCGACGGTCCCGTCCTCCACCTGGAAGCGCTGCCGGCCTTCCAGGCCCCGGACCTGCCGCTCGGGCACGAAGTTCCTCATGGTGCTGGCGACCGCGCCGAACTCGCCCCCCATCCAGCGCATCAGGTCCACCAGATGGCTGCCATAGCCGATGATGGAGGACGGGATCAGCCGGTCGCGGGGCGAGTCGATGGGGAATTGGCGCAGCGGGAAATCGGGATCGAGGAACTGCACGTTCTGCTCGAAGCCGTGCACGTGGAAGATGTCGCCGAGCCGGCCCTCGTCGATCCAGGCCTTCAGCCTCCGGATCGCGGGCGAATAGCGGAACGTGAAGCCGAGCTTGGTGCGCACCCCCATGGCCCTGGCGCGCGCGGCGGCGTCGAAGGCGGGCTGGGCCTCGGTGTGCAGGGGCTTTTCCGACAGCACGTGCTTGCCCGCGGCGATGGCGGCGAGGCTCAGCGGCAGGTGGGTGGCGGTGGGCGTGCAGACGTCCACCATCTGCACGTTGGGATCGGCCAGCAGCTCGGCCGGGTCGGTGTAGACCGCCTGGGCGCCGAACCGCTCGCCCAGCGCCTTGGCCCGCTCCGGCGCCGTGTCGCAGATGGCGGCGAGCTCGACCTGCGGGTGGGCGGCGTAGCCGGGCAGGTGCGCCTTCTCGGCCCAGGTGTGGGCGCCGAGCAGGCCGACGCCGAGGCGTTGCGACGAAGACGCGAGCGCCATCAGGCGGCGGCCTTCAGGGGCGTGAACATCGCCAGGCTCTCGGGGCTGTGACACCGGTCGTAGAGGTAGGCGATGAAGGCCGGGCGGTCGGCGTCGGCCACCCGCTCGCGCACGCGGCGCACGCTCTCGTCACCGTACCAGTAGGAGGCGATGAAGGGGCCGCGGAAGGGGTGCTCGGCCATGCGCAACCGCCCCTGGACCCACGGCTCCTGGCCGAAGGCGGCCGTTCGCAGGTAGTCGGCGACCTGTTCGCGCGGAACGCCGT
>CAXTRP010000123.1:0-3412 GCA_964246615.1 uncultured Caulobacteraceae bacterium
CGCTGACGTGCGACGCGCCTTTAGCCCGTTCTACAAGCCCCACCAGCCAAGGCCAGCGCGGATTGCTGAGATCGTGCGGAGGAAAGAAGGGGAGCGTCCCTCCCCTCCCCCGCTGGCAGCTACGACCAAGCCGTGGTCGGCTTTGCATGGGCCTGCATTGATGCGGCCTTATTCGTGCACTAACGAGGGCATCCTGGAGCAGGGCATGGGACGGTCCCCTGACAGAAGCCCATGACGACGCTCGTCCTCCAGATGGCCTACCGGATCCATTGTCCAACCCTCAGCCGCTGCGACTAGCCCAGGAAGAGCGTGTGGACAGCGGGCCAGCCAGCACTTATATGCGAAAGACTCGAATCTTTCAGATAGAGGTCGCCGTGCGTGTCTCGTCAGCGGAGTTCCTGAAGTCTTATGGCGCCCTTAGCGACAAGGCGCTCACCGAGCCTGTAACCATAACGCGTAACGGCCGCGACAGGTTGGTGCTGATGTCGGCCGGCGAGTTCGAGCGGATGAGGCGGTACGCACCTCGCTCTCGTGCGATCGAAGAGCTCACCGATAACGAGCTGACCATGATCGCCCAGGCTCGAGTCCCGGCTGAATACGATCACTTGAATAGCCTGCTCGACGAATAGCGTGCGGGCGCCCAAGCCCGTCCCTGGCCTCGTCATTCGTTACGCCTACCTGTGGCGTCGCGAATACGCAGCGGGCGAGGTGGAAGGTCGAAAGGACCGACCCTGTACCGTGGTCGTAGCCGCCCCTACCATGGAGGGTGGCACGCGTGTTTATGTTCTCCCGATCACCCACACGGCGCCGACCGATCCCGCCGCGGCCATCCAAATCCCGTTCGGTGTGAAGCGGAGCCTCCATCTCGACGAGGAGGCGTCCTGGATCGTGCTCGACGAGATCAACGACTTCCTCTGGCCCGGCTACGACGTTCGTCCCCTCCCCCACTCCGATCCCGCGCGCATCGACTATGGCGTTCTGCCTCCCCGGTTCTTCGATGCCGTTCGTGCGGCCTTCCTCGACCTCGCAAGGCACCGTCGCGTCAGGCACACGCCGAGGGATTGAAGTCGGTCCCCGGCGCGAAGGCCGATAACTCCTGGGCGAGCGGCGCGTCTAGGTAATCCCGGAAAGCTCCCTCCGAAATTAAATGTGTGGACTGGTCCACACGTCCGCGTGTCCCCTCCTCCGCGCACCTTTGCGTCCGCATCCGTCGTAGTGATCATTTACATTGGAGCGAACCAGCTGGCGCGGCCGACGTTCTCTTCCTTCGCAGCCATCCTCCACGCAGATGCCCCGGTCCTGAATCGGCGGCGCGCCTACCGCCTGGAGATCGGGCGCGACCTTCTGGTCGACTGGTGGGTGGAGGTGACCTTCGGTCGGATTGGCCGCGCTGGACGCACCATGCGCTTCGCGGCCAGAGATGAGGTCGAGGCGCGTGAGATTCTCCTCGCGTGTCTTGCGCGCCGAATGTCCGCCCCGCGCCGGATCGGCGTAGGCTACGAGGAGCGGTCGTGGTTCGATCCGCAGGGCTGGGGTGCGAGCTTCAGGGGCGCCATGTCCACACGTCCACGCCCGGCGCGGCCGCAACGCCCCTCCCCTCCCCTCGCGCTCTCGGGCCGACGGGTTCGTCGCTCAGATAGGCTATCGTGGCGGGATCTTAACTTAGCGTTCACCATCTTGAGGCATGGTCAGCAAGTGGAGGTGTCCACACGCCCACAGCTGGACCTGCCGGGCTGTGGACGCTCCCACATGTGGCGTGCTCCGCGCGCCCACCTGAGGACCTGCCGACCTGCGGAGGGGTCCGCTTGTCGACCCGAGGAGGTGTCCACATGAAGATCGTCGCTGTGGTGAGTCAGAAGGGGGGGGCGGGCAAGACGACGCTCGCCGTCCACCTCGCCGTTGCCGCCGCCCGCGCGGGCTACAGTGTCGCGGTCATCGACCTCGACCAGCAGGCCACGGCCGCCCAGTGGGCCGACTGGCGCGACAACGACAGCGTGGCCGTCGTGGCTGCGCCCCACGGCCGGCTTCTGCCGACACTGGAGGAGGCCCGGCGTAGTCAGGTCGATCTCGTCATTATCGATAGCCCGCCTGCCGCCGACTCCGCCGCCGTCGCTGCCGCCAAAGCCGCCGACCTGGTCCTGATCCCGACCCGTCCTAGCGCCTTCGATCTGCATGCCATTAGGACGACTGCTGACCTGATTCGGGTCGCCCAAAAACCAGGCTTCGTCGTGTTGAACGGGGTGCCGCCACGCGCCTCCGCACTCGTTGATGAGGTGGCCGCTGTTGTACAGAGCCTCAACCTTGTGCTCGCACCAGTATGCTTGGTGGATCGCGCCGCTTTCCGTCACGCCGTCGTGAACGGCCAGACCGCTCAGGAATACGAGCCGAGCGGCAAGGCTGCGAGCGAAGTCGAATCGCTCTATGTGTGGGTATGTGGACAGCTGGACATGTCCACGCGTCCGCAAACCCGCACGTCGAAGGTCGCAGCATGAGCCGCCCCAACCTCGCCGCTCGCCTCGCCAGCGCCGCCGGCGCACCGCCCAAGCCCGTCTTCGCCTCGGAGCCGCAACTGGCGGCGCCAGTCGCTGCACCGGTGGTGGCCACCCGCGTTGTCCCGCGCGCTCGCCAGGACAAGACCATGATCGCCGGCTACTTTACGCCCGACCTCGCCAGGGCGGTGAAGATGCTGGCGGTCGAACGCGGCGTCACCGTCCAGGCGCTGATCGGGGAGGGGCTCGACGACGTGTTGCGCAAGCACGGCAAGCACCCCTTGGGCGAGCGCTGAGCCTCGCGCTGCGATGATCGCCCGCGCCGACCCCCATCCTGTCCGGGACTTCTTCGTCCACGACCTGATCGACTACGCGCCCAAGGACAGCGCGGAGATGATGGAGCGGCCGTTTTTCTCCATCGCCAAGCGCAAGCGCAACAAGCCTATTACCTACGAGAGTCCGGACGGTAAGCTCTGGATCAAGGTCAACGCCAATCCGACTTACGGCATGGCGACGATCTGGGATGCCGACATCCTGATCTGGTGCATCTCGCGTATCGTGCAGCAGCGCGATGCCGGAAAGAACGACCTGCGCCCGATCATCCACACCACGCCCTACGAGCTCTTGAAAGGCATCGCGCGGGGCACGAGCGGCCAGGATTACACAGAGTTGCTGCGTGCCATCAAACGCCTGCGCACGACCGAAGTGGAGACAAACATCCGCGCGGGGCGACGGCGCTTCACCGCCTTCCACTATCTTGGCGACATCGAGGGGGAAGGGGAGGGGGCCGAGGATCCCGAACAGCTAAAGAGCCTAACGTTGCGGGTCCCAGACTGGCTGCTCGACGGCATTCTCTCCGGCAATATCCTGACCCTGGATCGCGAGTACTTTCTGCTCACCGGCGGGATCGACCGAGCCATCTA
>CAXTRP010000123.1:3422-8019 GCA_964246615.1 uncultured Caulobacteraceae bacterium
CCAGGGCTGGACTTGCAAGATGACCACGCTTCATCAGAAGACCGGCAGCGAGTCGGTTCTGAAGAAGTTCACTTTCCGCATCCGGGAGATGTGCCGAGACGATGACCTTCCCCGTTACGCCATGACCCTGACCACTACCCAGGACGGCAGCGCTGCCGTGCACTTCGTCGACCGTAGCTTCGGCGAACACCAGGCGAAGGCGAAGAAGGCGGGGGAGGGAGAACGGCGCGTCCGCGAGGACGGCCGGGCGGCGTGGATCGACGCTGGCCGCGACCCCCGAGGTTTCGAGGGCGCATGGACCGCGTGGCTCGGAAAAGGCATGCCGGACAGGGACTTCGCCGCCGTCGCGGCTGATCGGCGCGCCGTCATGCCGGGCTAAGAGCTCGAGGTTGAGCTATCGTGGTATCGAGAACCAAGCCGACGCGATAGACGCACTTTAGGGCCTGGGTGACGTGGTAACGGGAACCTAGCTCAAGCGATCGCGTCCCCAGATGCGGCCGATTCTTCTTGGATGGCGAGTCTGAGGCCTGCCGATCCGGATTACATCCGGCCGGAGGCCGAAAATACGGGCCTTGGACACGTGGTATTGGGAACCGTGATCGAGGTTGGCGGGGCAATCTTCGGCTCGCGACCCATCGTGGTATCAAGAACCGGCAGGGTCGCGTTGTCATCGTGGTATCGGGAACCTGTGAGCCAGCCCCGAAGCCGTCGCGTAGCACGTGGTATTAGGAACCGGGCGACACGTGGGAACGGGGCACCGGCGCTCGTGGTAACAGGCACCAACACTCGTGGTAATAGGAACTGGCTAGAGACGTAACCCTATGCGGAGCTTGGGAAAGCCGCCGGAAAATTCCTCTTAACCTTATAACTTCATTCTAACAGAATCTTCTTTAACCAAGACACCGCCTCTTGGGGGCTACGCCCCCGCCGGCTCGCTTCGCCGCTACGCGGCTACGCCCCGGACCGCTAACGCGGTCCTCCCACCCGGCATCCCCCATAATGGTGTCGGCCTAAAAGCCGACCATTCACGTATAAAGTCTCCGAAGGCCAACCTGAACCCACCGAGAAAAGTCTGACGTCGCATTAGCTTCTCGAAAGAAGCTTCGTTTTTCAGGCGGCGGGCCTTCGGAGGGGTCGGTGGATGCGAGAACGGGCGCTGGTGGCCCAGAGGTGGCCGCCAAGACCTCGTCACAGTCATTTCCGCAAGGGGAGGACGTCCAGCTCGCGCCACATCCAGGTGAAGTCGTAGCTGTCCATGCCATCGTCGGGTTTGCGTGCGCGGTGGGGTGAGCGGTTCTTCAGGGTCTTAAGCCACGCCGCCACCTTGGCGCGGCTCTTGGCCGTCTTCGCTGCCGCCCGCGGTGTCACTCCGCCGAGCGCGGGGACGGGTGCGTTCAGCATCGCATGGTACGGCGGTCCATGACCTCGTGCACCAGCTCACGTTCCAGGTCGGGCGCAAGGCCGGCGTCCTCGCCGTCGCTGTTGAACAGCTCCGGCCGCCCAGGGCGTCGTCGATCTCGGCGAACTCCAGGTCGAAGGTGTACATGGCCGGCTCGAAGTGGCGGGCTATGACCTCTTCCAGGAACGCCCCCCACGGCTCCTGCAGCATCCATTTCATCAACCCGGCTGAGGTCATGGCCCATGACGCGAGGCCCGTCGTTCAGGCGTCGCGGATGTCGCGAACGAGCACCACACGCTCGGTGTCGCGATCGCGGTAAAGCCATCCTTGGAGCGCCCGGCGCAGCTCGCGCAGGCGGCTATAGAACTGCGGCGAAGCGATGTCGTCGCGATCATCGAACGGGAGAGCTTTCGGGTCGCCCGCGTCCACCCACTCACGAATCTTTTGTTCGAGAGCCTCCACCGGCCAGGATGATCGATCGTGGCTCTCGCTGATGTCGTGGATGGCGTCGCGGAGCTCGAGAGCTGGATGGCTCTTGACCAGACGCAGATACTCGGCCTGCCAAGCCCGCCAGCGCTGCCGGATATCGTCCGACACGACCGATCCGGCGCGGCGGTCGTAAACGGCGAAATTGAAGAAACTGGAGTAGGGATAAAAGGGTTGGTAGTCGCGCGGTGTCACCGTCCTGATGGCGTCATGGGTTTCGAGCGCCAGCTGCTCGAAGGTTCGGCGCGCCTCTTCCTCGCCGGGGGCGAGACCGAAGATCTCGTCCAGGATTTCCGCTTGTGCGGCGATGAAGTGCTCCCGAGTCAGGGCCATGGGGTTTCGCGCTCCCTCGTGGGCCGGTCAGAGGAGCGCCAAGGGGAGGGAAGGCAGGTCCTCCTGGCCCGAGTTGGCGTGAACCCACTCGCCGCCTTGCCACGTAACGACGACGCGCTCGGCGTTGTCTATCCTGGACTCGCCCCTGACCCGGAAGCGCTGCATCTTGGCTTCGTCGTCATGCTCCCTTTGCGTGACCACGGCACGCGCGGCCTGAATGAACTGGCCGTGGCTGAACACGTAGACGAGGGACGGGGAGGGGAGGGCGGCGAGCCGCGCCAGCGCCGCTTCCGCCCGGCGCAGCAGGGTGGCGAAGCTCTCCGCGCCCTCGCCGTCGCAGTAGGCGGGATCGGCCGTTTCCCAGTAGCGCACGAGATAAGGCCGCCGCTCCGCAGTCGCCGATGGGGTCCAGCGGGCGGGCTGTAGGTAGGTGAACTCCTGGATAGGCCAGACCTCCACGGGCACATCGGAGAAGCGCACGATGGTGGGCGCCGCCGTCTGCTGGGTCCGCAGATACGGCGACGTGACGATCAGGTCCGGCGTTTCGATCCAGCCGTTTGCGATCGCCTGCGCCTGCGCGTAGCCGACCTCGGTCAGCTCGATAAGCGCCAGATCGTTGCAGGGTATGCCCACGTTGCCCGTGCTCTGCCCGTGGCGGACGAAGACGGCTTGCACGCCAGAGCAAGGCGCGGCTGCGGCCCGCGTCGGTGAGAGAATTCGGTTCATTAAGTATCGGCTGACTCAATACCAACGGCCACTCATATCCTCCTCAGTGAGCTGATCGGCGCGGATACCAAGGCGCCTGGACCAGCCCTCACGTCTGGCCGCCTCCAGGATCGGTCTCGCGTCAGCTTCGCTGACTTCTCCTGCCTTGAATTTCAGATTCAACGCGGCCAGCTCGCGGACCCTCACGTGACCCAGGTTCGACATCCAGGTTTCCCCGCCATCGATCATACTGGTGTCGGGCTTACCGTGCTTAGGAACGGGCGACGCAGCCGCAGCCGACTCTTCTTGCTCCCGCGCCTCTCGTGCGAGCCTAAAGCGCTCCTTCCGGGACACGTACGGCGGATCGGAAGTCGGCGCTGTCGGGACCGCCTCTGACCCTCTCGGAGCCGCAAGGGGTTCGGCTTTAGCCGTGTCTTGCGGTCGATTTTCCATGGCGGCTGCGACCTGGATGACGTGCAGTCGGAATGCCTTGTAGGTCATTCCGGCGTCTGGCTCCGCCTTGGTCAGGTCTCGCCATAAGCGCGTGAGAGAAAATCCCAGCCGGCGTTTTTCAGCGATCATCGGCCAGTTCTCGACCACCATTGTTCGATAGCGGTCATGCCTGACGCGAGGTGCGTCGGGGCCTGGGGTGCTTCGTGGCGGTGTGTATCCGACCCGTTTCGCCATCTCTGAAGGGTAGCCTGTCTGATCAGAGCCGACAATCCGGCCAAAGCTGCGCTTCGACCTATCTTCGGGACAGCTTCGGATCATCTTCGACCCTCATTTGGGTAATCTTCGACCGAACCGCATAAACCGGCGTTGGGAGACCCATTTCGAGAGCCCCTACCTGCATTAGGGTCGAAGACAAGTCAAAAAAAGTATGAAGGTCTATCCTAGTAAGATATACTCTGGTACGTACCACAGCGGCCTAACGGCCTGCTGATGGACGTGCCAAAGCGCTTACTCGCTGGCTTCGCCATCTCGACACGATCTTGCCTGGACGGGGCCGCCCGCTACCGCGGTCATCGCCTGCGGCGGAGAGGTGGAAGGACGTGGTGGAAGAGGACCTGGAGCTTGCCGACGGCGACGAAGCGCCGAACCCGCGAGGGGCCAAGAGGCCAGCGCGGATACGGCTGCAGGTCTGCGTTTCAGGGGAAGAAGCCGCCCGCATCGAGGACGCGGCGAAGGCGGCCGACCTGTCGGTGTCGGCCTATCTTCGGGCGCTGGGCCTCGGCTACCGGCCCATGGCCGTGGTCGACCTAGACGAGGCGCTGAAGCTGAACCACCTCGGCTCGAACCTCGGCCGGCTGGGCGGCCTGCTGAAGCTCTGGGTGTCGGACGGGCCTCGCCCGGAGCGGTACAGCCAGGCGGAGTTCCGGACCCTCATCAACGGGCTGATCGACCAGGTCCGGACCAACCAGGACGCCATGCGCCAGAGCGTGAAGCGGGTGCTCAAGGCGCACCCGCACATCCGGCGTGTCCGAGGCGGCAGCGACATGGACGCGGCGGACGAGGCGGCATGATCGCCAAACGTCCTCAGGTCCGAAGCGTGAAGGACAGCGGCGGCGCGAAGCTCGGCGGCATGAGGGGGCTCGTGCAGTACGTCACCCGCGAGAGCGTGGTGGGCTCCGAGCTGCTTACCGAAGGGGTGACGATCACCAACTCGAGCGCCGA
>CAXTRP010000124.1:0-3248 GCA_964246615.1 uncultured Caulobacteraceae bacterium
CCCGCCACCCCCTGTTCGCCACCCGCGGTCCGCCGGGGACCCACGACGTAGCGCTCGGCATGAGCGTCATCCAGGCGCTGACCCGGCTGGCCGAGCCGCACTTCGTCGCGCTGCCGCGCTTCGACAAGGCCGCCGACACCCGGACCGATCCGGCCGAGTGGCCCCAGGTGCTCGCTCCCGTGGACGTGGTGCTGTTCGAGGGTTGGTTGGTGGGGGCGCGGCCTCCGCCCGCGACGTCGCTGGCCGAGCCGGTCAACGCCCTGGAGCGCGAGGAAGACCCGGACGGGCTGTGGCGGCGCGCGGCCAACGCCGCGCTGGCCGGCGACTATCAGGCGCTGTTCGCCCGCATCAACCTGCTGGTGCTGCTCCAGGCGCCGGGCTTCAAACAGGTCGAAGTCTGGCGCGCCCTGCAGGAAACCAAGCTCGCCGACCGCCTGGCCTTAGAGGGGCGTGAGGGCAGGGTGATGGACGCGAGCGCGCTAAGCCGCTTCATCCAGCACTATGAGCGCCTGACCCGCTGGATCCTGAAGGAGATGCCCGAGCGCGCCGACGTGGTGGTGCGGCTAGGCGCGGATCACGGGGTGACGGGGGTGCGGGGGCTGTAAGGCGCGCCTCCACGGGAGCGAGGAGACTTACGATCTAGTCCTGGGCCATCTCCGGATCAGCGGTCATGAGCAAGCTCCCCTCCGTCTTGCCCGGACTTGTTCCGGGCATCCAGGGCGCTTCGGCCAAACGGCTTGCGTCGCGCTCTGGGCCCCCGGGACAAGCCCGGGGGAGACGGAAGAGAGGCGCTAGCCCTAGGGATTTTGAGAATTTCGAGGGTCTGACCCTCTCAGCCCACCCGGCCGTTGTGCTTCAGGCGATAAATGGCGCGGCTGTCGCGGTTCTCCTGGCGTTGCAGGGCGAGGCGATCGCGACCGCTGAGCCGGCCGTCGTCGCGGGCGCGCAACGCATCGGTGCGGTAGTTCAGGCGAGCCTCGCGGGTCTCAAGGCGGCGGGTCTCGCCGAGGGTGAGCGCGCCGCTGCGCACGCCCTGCTGGATGCGCTGCTGCTGGCTGACCTCGCGCTGGGCCACAGGCTGGGCGTTGGCGGCGGGGGTCATGGCGGGAAGGGCGGCGGCGATGCTGGCGAAGGCGGCGAGGCCGAGGATCAGGCGGTTCATGGTCGTGGCTCCGATGTTGGTCTGGGCGGTCCTCATCGACCGTGCAGCCAATCTATCGGCCCTCGCCTGCATCCGCCCTGAGCTTGGGCGACAGCTCCGGTTCATCCACCCGCTCCGGCTCGAACCGCAGGAAGCTGACCTCCGCCACGCCGTAGCGGCGCTGGTCCAGGAGGCTGAAGCGCGGGGCGGCCAGCGCCGGTTCGGCCGGGCCGCGCTCCAGCACGCACACCGCGCCCGCCGCCAGCCAGTCGCCCGAAACCAGCCCGGCCAGCGCCTGTTCGCCCAGGCTGCGGCCGTAGGGCGGATCGAGGAAGGCGAGGTCGAACGCCTCCGCCAGGCCGCCTGGCCGGCGTCCGAGGTCGGTGGCGTCGCGGCGGTGAATGCGGGCCGAGCCGAACAGGCCCAGCGCCTCGATGTTATCGCGGACGGCGCCCCGCGCCGCCTCGTCGGTGTCCACAAAGAGGCCAAAGGCTGCGCCCCGCGACACCGCCTCCAGCCCCAAGGCTCCGGAACCGGCGAAAAGGTCGATGACGCGCACGTCCTTGAGCCCCTGCGACCAGGGCGCGTGCTCCAGGATGTTGAACACCGCTTGGCGCGCCCGGTCGGACGTCGGCCGGGTGGCCTGGCCGCTTGGGGTCTGCAGGGACCTGCCGCGGAAACGTCCTGAGGTGATGCGCACGCCGGCTCGCCGTCAGCGAGGCGGACGCGGACGCTGGGGCTTCGGCGTAGGCTTGGTCCCGGCCGAAGCTTTGGCCGGGCCGCTGCGCGCCGCGCGGCCGCGCGCGCCGGCGTTGCGGGGCGGCCCGCCCTTGGCGCCGGGCTTGGTGATGTCGGGATGGGCGTGCAGCACCGCGTCGGCGGCAGGCCCCTCGGATCGGCGCTTGGCCGCCTTGTCGGTCGCCTTGCGCTTGGCGGACGCGGTGGGCGCCGGACGGCCCAGACGCTTCGCCGGCTTGGCCCATCCAGGCTTGTAGACCTTTTTGGCCGGCGGCGCGCCCACCCCGTCGCCGACGGACCCCGGCGCCGCGGGCGCAGGCGTCGCGGGCGCAGCGCGCCGGACCGGGGAGGCCAGCGTCAGAGGCGTTGCGGCCCGCGCGCCAGTGGGCATGTCGTCCGGCGCGATGAACTCGGCCAGTTGTTCGCGGATCACCCGCGGCCCCACCTCTTCCAGGGCGCCCAGCGGCAGGGTGGTGAGCGCAAAGGGTCCGTATGCGAGGCGCACCAGCCGGTTGACCTTCAGCCCCAGCGCCTCCAGCACCCGGCGCACCTCGCGGTTCTTGCCCTCTTTCAGCGAGACGCTGATCCAGCAATTGGCGCTGGAGCCCTCCGCATCGCCCGCCTTGCGCTGCACCTTGTCCAGGCGCGCGCGGACCGGGCCGTAGGCCACGCCTTCCACGGTGATCCCGTCCTTCAGCCCGTCCAGCATCTCCTGGGTGGCGCGGCCATAGGCCCGCGCACGGTACTGGCGCACCCAGCCGTTGGCGGGCAGCTCCAGCGCCCGAGCCAGCCCGCCGTCGTTGGTGAGCAGCAGCAGGCCTTCGGAGTTCAGGTCGAGCCGCCCGATGGAGATCACCCGGGGCAGGCCGGGCGGCATCGCCTCGAACACGGTGGGGCGGCCCTGGGGGTCCTGGTGGGAGGTCACCAGCCCTAACGGCTTGTGGTAGCGCCACACCCGCGTCGGCTCTGCGGCGGCGATACGCAGGCCGTCGACGCAGAGCACGTCGGAGGGCTCGATCTTCACCGCGGGCGTGTCGAGCTTACGCCCGTTCAGGGTGACGCGCCCGTCGGCGATGTAGCGTTCGACCTCCCGGCGCGACGCCACGCCGGCGCGGGCCAGGGCCTTGGCCACCCGCTCGCCGCCCGCAGGGGGCGGCGTGTCGGTTGCGGCTTGACGGGGGGCGGGCGGCGCCTTCGGCTGTTCGGCGTGATCGACCATGACACCTTGAACATGCGCATCGCGCTGGCCCAGGCGCAAGCCGCCGCCACCGCGGGCGAGACGCCCGTGGGCGCAACGGTGGTCGATCCGGCGACCGGAGAGCTGGTGGCCCTCGCCCACAATGCGCCGGTCGCCCTGCACGACCCCACC
>CAXTRP010000124.1:3258-4684 GCA_964246615.1 uncultured Caulobacteraceae bacterium
GTTTCTTCGAGCAGCCCACCTGCCATTGGCGGCCCGAGGTGACGGGCGGCGTCCTGGCGGAGGAAGCGTCAACGCTGCTGCGAGGGTTCTTCAGGGCGCGACGGCGGTGATAGTCCCGTCCTCCCGATCGCAGATGAGGAGGTGGCGGCGAAGCCGACGGAGGGCGCGCGCGGGAGCGCGGAAAAGGCTTCGATGCGGGTTCCGCGCTCCGCGCGGCCCCCTCCCGGCCTTTGGCCGTACTCCCCACGCTGTGGGGGAGATCAGCTCAACCTGCCAGCCGCTGTTCCAGTCCTGCACGCACCCGCGGCCAGTCGTCGTCGATGACCGAGTAGACCACCGTCTCTCGCGCCTCGCCGTTCCAGAGGATCTTCTGTTTGCGCAACACGCCCTCGCGGACAGCCCCGAGCTTGGCGATGGCGGCCTGGCTGCGCAGGTTTCGGCTGTCGGTGCGGATTTCCACCCGGATGGCGCCGCCGCCGAAGGCGTGGGTGAACATGGCGAGCTTCATGTCCGGGTTGACGGAGCCTGAGCGCGCGTCGGGGTGCAGGAAGGTGGAGCCGATCTCCACACCGCGATTGACCGGATCGATGTGCAGGAAGCTGGTTGTCCCCACGATCCGGTCGTCGGCGAGCCGGCGCACGGCGAAGGGAATGCGGACGCCTGCGCGCTGGTCTTCCATCGCTGTCGCCCACCAGCCCTCGAAGCGCTCGCCCTTGGCGGACGAGGCCATGATGTCCCAGACCGGGTCGTCGCCCGAGATCGCTGCGCGCACCGTCTCGCGCATTGCATCGGTGAGGGGATCCAGGCGCGTGACGCGGCCCATCAGCGGAGTTGCGGAAAGCTTCATCGCACCGTCACACGCAAGCCCCGTTTTCGCCCGATCCCGATATCATATGTGGCTGGTCAGGTGGTCTGCCGCCTTGACTTACCGCAGCCTCAGCCGTATCTCCCAGCCTCGTTAGCACTCTCGATGGTCGGCTGCTAAGGCCGGCTGACAGACAGAGCGACAACGGACCCTCGCACCCTTACAGGAGACACAGCATGGCGTTTCGTCCTCTCGGCGACCGCGTTCTGGTGAAGCGCGTCGAAGAAGAAGCCAAGACCAAGGGCGGGATCATCATCCCCGACACCGTCAAGGAAAAGCCCCAGGAAGGCGAAATCATCGCGGTGGGCCCCGGCGGGCGTGACGACAGCGGCAAGCGCGTCGAAATGGACCTCAAGGCCGGCGACCGCATCCTGTTCGGCAAGTGGTCGGGCAGCGAAGTGAAGATCGATGGTCAGGACCTGATCATCATGAAGGAATCAGACGTCCTGGGTGTCGTGGACGCCCCGGCTTCCCTTCAAGCCGCCGCCTAATCCAGTTTTTCCCGGCCGATCGTCGGCCGGTCTCCCCCATCAACTCTGACGAAAGAGAGCCTCACAATGG
>CAXTRP010000124.1:4694-7963 GCA_964246615.1 uncultured Caulobacteraceae bacterium
CGTCTATTTCGCCGCAGATGCGCGCGATCGCATGCTGCAGGGCGTGAACATCCTCGCCAACGCGGTGAAGGTGACCCTCGGCCCCAAGGGCCGTAACGTGGTGATCGAGAAGTCCTTCGGCGCTCCGCGCTCCACCAAGGACGGCGTATCGGTCGCCAAGGAAATCGAACTTTCCGACAAGTTCCAGAACCTCGGCGCCCAGCTGATCCGCGAAGTCGCCTCCAAGACCAACGACAAGGCCGGCGACGGCACCACCACCGCCACCGTCCTGGCCCAGGCCATCGTGGTCGAAGGCCTGAAGTCGGTGTCCTCGGGCCGTAACCCGATGGACCTTAAGCGCGGCATCGAAAAGGCCGTCGTGGTCGTGGTGGAGCACATCAAGTCCACCTCCAAGAAGGTCGCCAACAACTCGGAAATCGAGCAGGTCGGCACCATCTCGGCGAACGGCGACAAGGACGTCGGCGCCATGATCGCCAAGGCCATGGAAAAGGTCGGCAACGAGGGCGTGATCACGGTTGAAGAGGCCAAGAGCCTGGAGACCGAGCTCGACGTCGTCGAAGGCATGCAGTTCGACCGCGGCTACCTGTCGCCCTATTTCGTGACCAACGCCGATAAGATGGAAGTCCAGCTCGAAGATCCGCAGATCCTGATCTTCGAAAAGAAGCTGTCCACCCTTCAGCCCCTGCTACCGGTCCTTGAGGCCGTCGTGCAGAACGGCCGACCCCTGCTGATCATCGCCGAGGACATCGAAGGCGAAGCGCTCGCCACCCTGGTGGTCAACAAGCTGCGCGGCGGCCTGCGGGTCGCGGCGGTCAAGGCTCCGGGCTTCGGCGATCGCCGCAAGGCCATGCTGGAAGACATCGCCATCCTCACGGGCGGCCAGGTCATCAGCGAGGACCTCGGCATCAAGCTCGAGAACGTGACGCTGGACATGCTCGGCAAGGCCAAGAAGGTCACCATCACCAAGGACGACACCACCGTCGTCGATGGCGGCGGCGAGCGTGAAGGCATCGAGGGCCGGATCGCCCAGATCAAGCGCCAGATCGAAGACACCACGTCGGACTACGACAAGGAGAAGCTGCAAGAGCGTCTGGCCAAGCTGGCCGGCGGTGTCGCAGTGGTCCGCGTCGGCGGCGCGACCGAAGTCGAAGTGAAGGAAAAGAAGGACCGCGTCGACGACGCCCTCAACGCGACCCGTGCGGCCGTGGAAGAAGGTGTCGTGGCCGGTGGCGGCGTCGCCCTGCTCAAGGCCTCCAAGGCCCTGGATGGCCTGAAGGGTGAGAACGACGACCAGAACGCGGGCATCAATATCGTGCGCCGCGCCCTGCAGGCGCCGCTCCGCCAGATCGCCGAGAACGCCGGTGTCGAAGGCTCCGTCGTGGTCGGCAAGATCATGGAGAACGGCGACATCAACTTCGGCTTCAACGCGCAGACCGAAGAGTACGGCGACCTGGTCGCCCAGGGCGTGATCGACCCCGCAAAGGTCGTTCGCACCGCGCTGCAGGACGCCGCCTCGGTGGCCGGCCTGCTGATCACGACCGAAGCGGCCGTGGTCGAAGCGCCCAAGAAGGGCTCCGCAGCCCCGGCGATGCCGGGCGGCGGCGGCATGGGCGACATGGACTTCTAGTCCGCGCCCGGGCTCGTCCCGGGTGTCGCTCAGCGCAAGCTGACGAAACGAGAAGGCCGGAGCGGCGACGCTCCGGCCTTTTTGCTGTCTGCCGACCTTTAGATGGGCTTGGCGATCCAGGCCTTGCCGCGGTCGTGCTCGAACGCCAGGCCACGCTGGGCGACGAAATCGTCCACCGCCTGCTTGACCTCGGGCCAGGCCTTGTTCTCGTCGTCGAAGTAGTCGTCGGCGATCAGCACGCCGCCGGGGCGCAGCAGGGACCACCAGCTCTCCAGGTCCTTCTGCACCGCCAGGTAGTCGTGCCCGGCGTCGATGTGCAGCGCATCGATGCTGACGCCGATGCGGGACAGCACCTGGAAAGCGTTGAGGCTGTCCAGCGGCAGGGGAACCACATGGTCCTGCACACCCGTGTTCACGACATTGGCCATGAAGCGCCAGAACAGCGTCGGATAGCCGTTCTGAAAGCCCATCTCATCGAAGTGGTCGGCCACCAGCCAGTGGTCCCAGGAGCCGAGCCAGGTGTCCACCGCGAGCACCACGCCGTCGCATCCGGCCTGCTTCATCTGGTCCGCCAGGGTGATGACCGAGCACCCTTTCCAGACGCCCACCTCCACCACCAGGGTCGGGCGCAGCTGGTCGACCACTCGCCGCAGATAGCTGTGGTCGGAGTTCCAGCCCTGCAGGTCGCCGGCGTAGAGCTTGGGCGGGAGGCCCTCGAAAGGATCGCGCCCGCGCCATAGGCGTCCCAGGAGGTCCTGCTTGGCTGTCATGGCGGCGCGTCTCGCAAGATGTGGGCAATGGGCGATGGAACGACCGTCTAGCTGGTCAGGGTGACCCGACGCGGCTGAAGCAACGGCGGGTCGGCGCGCGCCAGGTCGTCCAGGAACATGGCGATGTCGGAGAAATTCCGGCGAGGCATGGCGCTGAGGTCGTAGGTCCACCAGCGGCTGGCGAGAATGCGATCGCAGACGTCGTCGGGAAAGCGGCGGCGCAGCACCCGCGCGGGCGTTCCGACCACGATGGTGAACGGCGCCACGTCGTGGGTCACGACGGCGCCGGCGCCGACCACCGCGCCGGTGTGCAGGGTCACGCCCTGCAAGATGATGGCTCCGGCCCCGATCCACACGTCGTCCTGTACGGTCACCCTTCCCCCGCCCGGGCGGGGAGCAGGCCGGTCCATCTGCGTCATGGCGCTGGCGGCGAAGGATGCAAAGCCCACCATCCCGGCCACGCTGGCGTCGTGGCTTGAGGCCAGCGGATGGGTGGTCAGAAAGTCGATCGGGTGGATGCCGGGATTGATGAGGGTGTTCTGCCCAATGGAGCAGTAGCGCCCGATGCTCGCCGAGTTCATCTCGCAGGTATGGTTGGTGTAGGTGAAGGCGCCGATGGAGCAGTGTCCGCTGATCGTGACGTTGGTCACATTGGCCGGGGCTTCGATCTCCACCGAGCCTGCGAGGCGCGTCCAGCGGACATCCACCTCCTCGCCGAGCAGGTCCGCCCTGCGCTGTTCATCGAGCACGCCTCGCCCCCCAGCAGCCGACGCCAGGGGCGCAAAGCCGAACCCCGCACGGCCCTGTGCCGTACAGCGCGCCGCCTTGGACGCCTATGCCGCCACACCCATCTGCACGGCCATGACCACAGC
>CAXTRP010000125.1:0-448 GCA_964246615.1 uncultured Caulobacteraceae bacterium
TGGAGTGCGGCGGGGTCTGCGCCGAGCCCAAGGGCGGTGTAATCCTGGCCACCGTGCGCGCCGACAGCTTCGATCTCGCGCCCATGACCCCGGGCTCGCGATGCACGCCGCTGTCTGTGGCCGCCCATACGCTCTACGAGAAGTCCCGCGCAGACCTCCTGGCCGGCCCGGGCGGGGTGCTCGACCTCAACGCGGCGACCTACGAAGCCCTGGATGAGCGCATCACGCGGGTGAGGAACAGCGTGTTTCGCCCCAACACCTATACGGTGAAGCTGGAAGGGGCGAAGATCGTCGGTCACCGCACCATCTTCATCGGCGGCGTGCGCGACCCCGTCCTGATCGGCCAGCTCGATTTCTACCTCGATCAGATACGCAAGTACGCCGCAGGCCACCACCCGGCGCTGAGAAGCGGCGAGGCGAAGCTCGTGCTTCACGTCTACGGCAAGAA
>CAXTRP010000125.1:489-7894 GCA_964246615.1 uncultured Caulobacteraceae bacterium
GGGCGAGCTGGAACCGCTCAAGGACGTGGTTCCCCACGAGGTCTGCATCCTCGGCGAGGCCATCGCGCCCACCCAGGAGGCGGCCACCGCCATTTGCAGCACCGCCCGTATCGCGGCGCTCCATGCCCCTTACCCGGGCCAGCTCGCCACCGGCGGCAACATGGCCTTCCCGCTCACGCCCATGGAAAACGAGATCGGGCCCGTCTGCGCCTTCAATCTCTACCACCTGATGGAGGTGGACAGCCCGACCGAGATCTTCCCTATCCACTACCTGGACATCTGAATGCCGACCCAGCCCCGCACCCTGCGCGACCTCGCCAAGGTCGTGCGCAGCAAGAACGCCGGTCCCTTCGAACTCACCTTCGACGTCATGTTCGAGACACGAGAGGTCTTCGATCTCGTCCAGAGCAGCGGCGTCATCACTCTGGAGGCGCTCGCCAAGCTTTACAGCGTGGCAGAAGCAGACGTCGTGACGTTTCAATTCTTTGAACCCGCTCTCGCCTTCAAGTTTACGATCCGCAGGCCGCGGCCTCAAGGCAGCATCGGCGAGACCGACACCTTCGGCGCTCAACAGCACGCACCTCTGCTCGGCATCGAAATACCCGGATAGGTTGGCCACAATTACCAAAATAGTTAAATGCCTTCTCTTTAGTTAAGCTGCTTCAGAGCGCCGACCTTTATGACCGCCCATAGCTGTCTCCCTTGGAGCCGGGACGATAATCCCTCATCTCTAAACGTGGGTTTGATGCGAGCTCAGAACCTTTCACGACCTTGTCCCCTCCACCGTTGCGCTAACGCTTCGCGTGGATCGGGTCGGCTCAGTCCAGATACCCCCACGCCTTTCTAAAACGATCGCCGTCGATGATGTCCTGGAAGAAGAACTCGTGTCGCTCTCCCAGTCCTGGAAACTCAGGTGCCAGGTAGTGGCAATCGCCGACCGACTGGTGTTGGCTCACCCAGTAGAGGAAGTCGCCGGCGACGGCGCGCCGCGCGACCAGGTTATCGTTATGTAGCTCGAAACGATGGGGGTCCGTTTGGAAGACCTGATCCACCATCGCTGATGGTGTCGATGTAGGACATGCAATGTGGGTGATGATGGAGCTATGGCATAGTTCCTGAGACTCACCGTTCGTCCGTCCGTTAAACGAACTTTAGCCGGACCGGCCGAGGGTTCTAGCCAAGTGATGTCGGGCAATGCTGTCGTCATAGGGCTAGATCCCTACACAAAGGCGAAGGGTGGAAGTATGAGCCTCCTGACCGTCTTTGGGCTTGTCGCCGTCACCGCCATGCTGGTCTGCTACGCCATGGAGCGCAGGTCTTCGTGGTGGGTCCTCGCCTTCGCCGTGTCGTGTTGGCTGGGGTCAGCCTATGGGTTCCTGCAAGGTGCCTGGCCGTTCGGCATCGTCGAAGCGATTTGGGGTGTTGTGGCTGTATTTCGATGGCGGAAGATTCGCCTCGATGCCGGAGGGCAAGCTCGCCGTTGAGGCTTCGGACGTGGCGACCCTCGCCACGATGCGGCGATCCTCCAAAGCCGGTCCGTCAAACGGAGGTATGACGGTGCCCCCTCCGCCTGTCCCAAAATCAGGTTTGGCGATGGAAAGGCGGACCTTCTGATAGACGGACAGAAAACGGACATCGTGGTCGGAGAGGTCCGCAGCCGCTCCAATACAAAGCTGGGCGGCTCGCCGCATCATAGCCTGACGTAGCCAGCCCGACGTAGCGAATACAGTTGTTCGTCCCCTCCCCTGCCGGTGCGTTTTGGGTATGGTTTGGCAGATCGCGCAGCCGAGGGCTAAACAACCCGGATTGGCCCTGTCCAAGCCCCAGCCTCATGAATGAAGTTTCCTTCAGTATCCACGGAAGGCCTCCACAATGAGCGTCGACTCAAGGAAATAGTAGCTCGCGAAGCGAAAGCTGGTATGGGGTAGCCCCCCATACCAAATGGTCGTTTATGCACACGGTTCGTCACAAGGAGAAGCTGCTCGCCCGGGTTCGGCGCCTACGGGGGCAGATCGAAGGGATCGAGCGCGCGCTTGAGGGCGACCGCGGGTGCGAAGCCGTCCTGCACCTGATCGCCGGAGCCCGAGGCGCCATGGCCGGCCTGATGGCTGAGGTCGTGGAGGATCACGTCCTCACCCACTTGGTCGATCCCAACAAACACCCCGACGCCCTCGATCGTGAGGCCGCCGCGCAACTCATGGAAGTCATCAGGACCTACCTGAAATGAACATCGCCACATCTTTGCAGGACGCTCCTATCGAGGTCCCGGCCGGCTACGGCCACGACCACGTCTACTTGGGCGAGGGGCACGACCGAAACGAACGTCGAACCTGGGTCGTCATCGTCCTGTGCGGGATCATGATGCTGATCGAGATCGTAGGCGGCCTGCTGTTCGGGTCGATCGCGCTCGTCGCGGACGGCCTGCACATGTCCACCCATGCCGGTGCGCTGCTCCTGGCGGCGATGGCCTACAGCTTCTCCCGGCGCTACGCGCGCGACCCCCGGTTCAGCTTCGGAACGGGCAAGCTCGGTGATCTTGCCGGCTTCACGAGCGCGATTGTCCTGGCGATGATCGCGCTTCTGATCGGTTACGAGTCGGTGTCGCGCTTCTTCTCGCCAGTGCCGATCCACTTCGGTGAGGCGATCCCCATCGCCTTCCTGGGCTTAGGGGTGAACGTCGTCAGCGCGTGGCTCCTCAGCGGCGGCCACGACCATCATCATGGACACGGGCATAGCCATGGCCACGGGCAGGACCACGACGAGGATGAGCACGACCACGAGCATGGCGACGAGGCCCAAGAGGTTCGCTTCAGCGCCGGTGTCGCTCGCGTGGAGATTTTCGAGGACGGCGTGCCGCCTCGCTTCCGCCTGTCTTTTCCGGACAGCGCTCAGCTTGACCCGAGTCAGGTGGCCCTGACGACCAACCGTGGCGGCGCCGCGGAGTCGTTCACCTTTGAGGACAAAGGCCGCTATCTCGAGAGCGTCCAGACAATCCCTGAGCCGCACGCCTTCGACGTCCGCCTCTGGCTGAAGCTCCCCGCAGGCGAGGAGGACCTGACGCTAAGCTTCGCCGAGCATGATCACGGCGAAGCGCACGTCCAGGCTCATGATCGCGACAACAACATGCGCGCCGCGGTTGTCCACGTCCTGGCGGACGCGGCCGTCTCGGTCTTGGTCATCACCGGTCTGTTCCTGGCCAAGGTATTCGGTTGGCTGTGGATGGACCCCGTGGCCGGCCTCGTCGGCGCCCTGGTCATCGCGAGCTGGTCCTACGGGCTGATCCGCGACACGCCGTATCCGCAAGCTGGTGGAGGAGCAGCGCGATACCGTCGCCGATCTCCACCTCTGGCGCCTCGGCCCCGGACACCTTGGGGCCATCGTCTCGGTCCTCACGCGCCAGGACCACGACGTGGAGTTCTATCGGCGCAAGCTCGGCGGCCTGTCCTCCGTGTCCCACCTCACGGTCGAAGTGCTGAAAGCCCCGGCTTGACCGCGACGGGCTGGTTCGCCCCGGTCCTCATCGGCCTTCTCACCGGGGCGGCCACGCTGTTCGGAGGCGGCCTGGCGCTGCGCTTCCGCTCCGCCCTGACGCTCTTCCTGGGGTTCAGCAGCGGCGCCGTCATCGGCGTCGCCCTGTTCGACCTTCTGCCGGAAGCGCTGGAGACGGGCCGTCAGGTTCATGCGCCTCTAGCGATCACCACGGCCGTTGGGGTCGGCTTCGCCACCTACCTCGTCCTCGATCGCCTGCCGCACCTCGTTAAGGCCGGGGCTTCCCATCGTGGCCGGCTCGGGCCCGGCAGCCTCACGGCCCACAGCCTCATGGACGGGTTCGGCATCGGTGTGGCGTTTCAGGCATCCGCCGCCGTGGGCTGGGTCGTGGCCCTCGCGGTTCTGGCCCACGACTTCCTGGACGGCGCCAACACCGTCACCTTGAGCCTGGACGGGAACGCGTCCGAAGGCCGAGCCCGTCGATGGCTGGCGGCGGACGCTCTCGCGCCCCTCGTCGGCATCGGCCTCTCCAGGTTCATCACCGTCTCCGGAGGGGTTCTCAGCCTGCTGCTCGGCGTGTTCTGCGGCTTCTTCCTCTATATCGGCGCCAGCGAGCTGTTGCCCCGAAGCCAGGCGGGACGACCCAAGCTCAGCACGCTGGGCGCCACCGGATTGGGTATGACCTTCATTTATCTCGTGATGCGCCTCAGCGAAGCGTGAAGCTACGTTTTGCAGGTGCAGAGTCGAGCTAGCTCTCAGGGTCGTGGCCGTCGATCCTCCTGCCACGTGTCGAGCGTGTTGGAGAAAAACCTTACATCGACGATCTTGAAGCTCGGGTTCAGATTATAGCGGCCAATTCGCGCCCAGTGGCAGCAGTCATGGACGGCGCCGTCTGCCGGGTCCCCGTAGTTGCTGACAGTCTCCGCGACGAGGATTTGCGCCTGCTCAGGCGCGCTCAAGTCCCGTTCGATTTTCCATGGCCCGTGAAACTCCTTCTTTATCCGCGTCAACCACTCGGCTCGATTGGAGGCGATCAACACGCCATCTTGGTACACGTGGACATCGGGGTCGAATAAGCGCTCGTAGCCCTCGATGTCGTGCTGCGCGTAGGTCGAAGCTAATTTGTCGGAGACGTTGATCGCCTGAGTCGGGGCAGGCTGGTTTGGGACGGCGAAGGCCAAGTTCGGCCAGATCGAGAACAGTCCGACGATCGCAGTGGCCCGGATAAGACGCATGGCGGTTGTCCTTTCCTCGATATTCCTCGGTGATCTACGGATTGATCCTAGGCCACCAAGCGCTCCAGCACCTCGGCATATCGCCGCTCGATGCGGTCGCGATCCTTGTGGCGCCCCTCGGTCACAACCTTTACCCCAGCCCGCCAAACCGTCTTTACCTCGCGGAGCCGCCCCGCGAACACCCAGCCGTCGATCAGCGCGTCCCCTTCCCGGTGAAGGAGCGCGGCCGCGTCGCGGTCCAGCTCGACGAAGTCGGCCGGCGCGCCGGGGACGAACTCGGTCTTCACGCCCATGGCCCGGGCGCCACCGTCCAGCGCCGCCTTAAACAGCGACGATCCCGTGCTCGGATCAAGCTGGCTTGCCAGGACATTGCGCGACCTCCGGTCCAGCCGCTGGATATATTCCAGGGCGCGCAGCTCGCCGGCGACGTCGATCAGCACGTTGGAGTCCGTCCCGACCCCGAATCGCCCGCCGACGTCTAGGAACGCGCGGGTCGGAAAGATCCCGTCGCCGAGGTTGGACTCGGTGATCGGGCAGAGGCCGGCCACAGCGCCGCTTCGCGCCAGCCGGTCGACCTCGTCGGCGTCCAGGTGGGTGGCGTGGATAAGGCACCAGCGGGTATCTACGTCGACGTTGTTCAGCAACCAGGCCACTGGCCGCAAACCGGACCATTCCAGGCAGTCCTGCACCTCCTTCACCTGTTCGGCCGCATGGATGTGGATCGGGCCGTTGGGCGAAGCTTCGATCAGCCGGGCCAGGTCGGCCGGGCTGACGGCGCGCAGGCTATGGGGCGCCACGCCCACCACGCCAGCCCGCAGGCGGGCGACGGCGACTCGGCTGGCGTCCACGAGGGCGACGAAACCATCAACATCGGTGATGAAGCGGCGCTGGCCGGGTTTCGGCGGCTCGCCGTCGAAACCGCCTTGGGCGTAGTAGGTAGGGAGCAGGGTTAGGCCGATGCCCGTCTCGCTCGCCGCTGCGCAGATACGCTCCGCCGTCTCGGCCGGGTTGTCATAGGGCCGCCCGTCCCGGTCCTGATGCAGGTAGTGGAACTCGCCCACGCGGGTGAAGCCGCTCTCCAGCATCTCCATGAAGGCTTGCGCCGCGACGGCCTCGATCTCGTCGGGGCCGAGGCGGTCGAGGAAACGGTACATCCAGGCCCGCCAAGTCCAGAAGTCGTCATCACTGGGGCCACGAACCTCGGCGAGACCCGCCATCCCGCGCTGAAAGCTGTGGCTGTGGACGTTGCAGAGGCCGGGCACGACTGAGCCGGTGGCCTCATCCCCCGCCGACTTCGGCTCACCTGTCTCGACGGCGCTGATCACGCCGTTCTCGATCGCCACGCGCACGTCGCGCGCCCAGCCGCTCGGAAGCAGCGCCGCCTCAAACCACAGCACCTGCCTCATCGAAGTCCTCCAGTCTCAACTTTTGACTAGACAAAACCTTAGCCTACGCCAAGTCTTGGCGCATGAAGTGCGACACAATCTGGCGTGACGCTCACCTCGCCACCATGGTTGGCGCGGGACTGGGCGAAATCGAGCACGGCCTCGTCGCCTGCCGCAACGGCCGGATCGTCTATGCCGGGCCGGCGGACGGAGCGCCCGCGCTGGAGCCAGAGCAAGTCGTCGACTGCAAAGAGTGCTGGATCACCCCCGGCCTTGTCGATCCTCACACCCATCTCGTTTACGCCGGCGATAGGGCGGCGGAGTTCGAGCGGCGACTGGCCGGCGCCTCATACGAGGAGATCGCCCGCGATGGAGGCGGGATTGTCTCCACGGTGAGGGCCACGCGGGCGGCCAGCGAGCCCGAGCTGATCGCCGCCTCGGCGCCGCGGCTGGAGGCGCTGATGGCCGAGGGCGTGACCACTGTGGAGATCAAGTCGGGCTATGGCCTGAGCGTCGCTGACGAGCTGAAACAGCTCCGCGCTGCGCGCGCGCTGCAAGACGGGCGGCAAGTCAGCGTGGTGACTACGCTGCTCGCCGCTCACGCGGTTCCGCCTGAGTTCAAGGGCCAGCCGGACCGCTACATCGACCTGGTCTGCGGGGAGCTGATCCCCGCGGCCGCGACGGCCGGCCTAGCCGATGCCGTGGACGCCTTCTGCGAGTCCATCGCCTTCACGCCCGCCCAGATCGAGCGGGTGTTCGCGGCGGCCAAGGCCAAGGGCCTGCCGATCAAGCTCCACGCGGAGCAGCTCTCCAACCAGAACGGCGCGGCCCTGGCGGCGCGGTACGGCGCCTTGTCGGCAGACCATCTGGAACACTTGGACGAGGCCGGGGTGCAGGCGATGGCTAAGGCCGGGACGACGGCTGTACTGCTTCCCGGGGCTTATTACTTCATGCGCGAGACCCAGCTTCCGCCCCTCGCGCGGCTTCGCGAAGCCGGCGTGCCGCTGGCGCTGGCGACCGACTGCAACCCGGGCACCGCGCCCCTGACCAGCCCGCTGCTGGT
This sequence comes from uncultured Caulobacteraceae bacterium, assembly GCA_964246615.1. Taxonomy (GTDB): domain Bacteria; phylum Pseudomonadota; class Alphaproteobacteria; order Caulobacterales; family Caulobacteraceae; genus CAHJWH01. The sequence continues at coordinate 7,662 of CAXTRP010000125.1, forward strand.
CATGAACCTCGCCGCGACCCTTTTCCGGATGACGGTCCCGGAGTGCTTGCTGGGTCTGACCCGTGAGGCGGCGCGCGCGATTGGTCGCCTGCACGAGATCGGGACGCTGGAAATAGGCAAGCGCTGCGACCTCGCTATCTGGCGCGTCGATCGCCTGGCCGAGCTGGTCTACCGGATGGGGGCCAACCCCCTGCGCTCGCGGATCTGGGGAGGGCTGTCATGAGCCTAGTGCT
>CAXTRP010000126.1:0-7800 GCA_964246615.1 uncultured Caulobacteraceae bacterium
ATCTCCGCGGTCGCCGCCTCGTCGATCCAGGCGGCGGGCAGGTCGGGCCAGGCCGCCTCGATCAGCAGGGTCGCGCGCACCGGCCCGAACTCGGCGGTCTTGTCCCAAAGCTCCTCGGTCAGGAAGGGCGAGACGGGGTGGAGCAGCTTGATCGCCTGGTCCAGCACCCAGGCGGCGGTGGCGCGGGTCTCGGCCTTGGCCGCGCCCTCCTCGCCGTTCAGGATCGGCTTGGCCAGCTCCACGTACCAGTCGCACACCACGTTCCAGATGAAGCGGTAGAGCACCGTCGCCGCCTCGGCGAAGTCGGCGGCGTCGAGCGCCGCGGTGACGGCGTGCGCCGCCTTGGTGGTCTCCGAGCGTATCCAGCGGTTCAGCGTCTCGCCGACCGCGCCGGGATTAAAGGCGAGGTCGAGCACGCACTCGTTCATCTGGCAGAAGCGCGCGGCGTTCCAGAGCTTGGTGCCGAAGTTGCGATAGCCCTCGATCCGGCTCTTCGACAGTTTGATGTCGCGCGCGCCCGACAGCATGGCCATGGTGAAGCGCAGCGCGTCGCAGCCCAGCTCGTCGATCAGGTCGAGGGGGTCGATCACGTTGCCCTTGGACTTAGACATCTTCTGCCCGCGCTCGTCGCGCACCAGCCCGTTGATCACCACCCGGTCGAACGGGACCTCGCCTAAGAACTCCAGCCCCATCATCATCATCCGGGCCACCCAGAAGAAGATGATGTCGGGCGCGGTGACCAGGGTGTTCGTCGGGTAGAAGCGCTTCAAGTCCTCGGTGCTCTCCGGCCAGCCGAGTGTGGAGAACGGCCACAGGGCGGATGAGAACCAGGTGTCGAGGACGTCTTCGTCGCGATAGATCACCGAGGGGCCAACAGGCGTCAGCGTCCGCGATTGCGGCCAATCGACAGGCTTCTTGTCTACCAGTCCGACATCGCGACTGTAGTATACCGAGGCTTGAAGCCTTACTTCATCCTCTGACATGCCGACGAAAATCTTCGGCTTATCACCTGCGTATATGAGCGACTCACGTCCCAGATGCGGGAGATTGTCGACCCAAGTGCGATCATCCTCGCTAGCGTCGATCCACTTCGACGGCCCATACCAAGCCGGTATGCGGTGGCCCCACCAAAGCTGGCGCGAGATGCACCAGGGCTCGATGTTTCGCATCCATTCGAAGTAGGTCTTCTCCCAATTCTTGGGCTCGAAGACGGTGCGGCCGTCTTCCACCGCGGCGATCGCGGGGGCGGCCAGGGTCTTGGCGTCCACGTACCACTGGTCGGTGAGGAAGGGCTCGATCACCACGCCGGAGCGGTCGCCGTGCGGCTGGGCGACCAGCTTGTCCTCGACCTCGCGCAGCAGGCCGAGCTCTTCAATCTCTTCAACCACCATGCGCCGTGCACGTTCTCGCTCCACCCTTTGATAGCGCTCCGGCACCCATGCCCCCGTCATGCAGGCGCATTCGTCCATGATGGAAACGAGCGGCAAACTATGCCGACGCGCCACCTGGTAGTCGTTGAAGTCGTGCGCGCCGGTGATCTTCACCGCGCCCGAGCCCTTCTCCGGGTCGGGGTACTCGTCCTCGATCACCTGGATCAGGCGGTCGGAGATGGGCAGGCGCACCCAGCGGCCGACGAACTTCCTGTAGCGCTCGTCGCTCGGATGCACGGCCACCGCGCCATCGCCGAGCATGGTTTCCGGCCGGGTGGTGGCGATGACGATCTCGCTCACGCCGTCGATCGGCTCGCCCTCCAGCGGATAGGCGAAGTGCCACATCTTGCCTTGCACCTCGCGGGTCTCGACCTCCAAGTCGGAGATCGCGGTCTGGAAGTGCGGGTCCCAGTTCACCAGCCGCTTGTCGCGGTAGATCAGCTTCTTATCGTAGAGCGCCACGAACACCTTGCGCACCGCCGCCGACAGGCCCTCGTCCAGCGTGAAGCGCTCGCGGCTCCAGTCGCAGGACGCGCCGAGCCGGCGTAGCTGCTGGGTGATGGCGCCGCCGGACTGCGCCTTCCAGTCCCAGATGCGCTCGATGAAGGCGTCGCGGCCCATGTCGCGGCGGCCGATGTTCCCCTCGGCGGCCAGCTGGCGCTCCACCACCATCTGGGTGGCGATGCCGGCGTGGTCGGTGCCGGGCAGCCACAGCACCGCGTCGCCCTTCATGCGGTGATAGCGGGCCAGAATGTCCTGCAGCGTGTTGTTCAGCGCATGGCCGATGTGCAGCGAGCCCGTGACGTTGGGCGGCGGGATGACCATGCAGAAGGGCTTGGCGTCGGGGTCGCGGGCCAGGGCGTGCTCGGGCCGGAAGGCGCCGGACTGCTCCCAGCGGGCGTACAGGCGCGGCTCGGCGGAGCGGGGATCGAAGGTCTTTTCCAGCATGACGCTGCGGGCAAAGCGCGCGCGGGCCAGGGATGCAAGGGAAAAGCCGACGAGCCGCTTACGGGTTGCGCTCAAAGGGACTGTCATCCCGGCCGCAGCGCAGCGGAGAGCCGGGACCCAGGTACTGTCGCTGCAATGGCCCTGGGTCCCGGATCGGCTTCGCCGTCCGGGATGACAGGCGTTGTCAGGCGTTGTCAGGCGCCGCGCATCTCGCGCCGTCTCAAGACCCCCGCTGGGCCAGCAGCGTGGACACCTCGCGTTCCACCGCCGCCTTGGTCTCGACGTCCCGCGCGCCGCTGCCCGGGCTGGTGAAACCGACGTGCACCTCCTTCACCCGGCCGTCGCGACCGACGAAGAAGGTGGTGGGCCAGGCGGCCAGGTTGTCGGCTTGGGGCAGCTTGTCGTGCACCGCCTTGGGCTCGCCGCACAGGAGCACCGTGTAGGTGATGCCGTAGCGCTGCACGAAGGCCTTCAGGCGCTGGGGGTCGGCCAGCTGGTCCGGCTGCTCGAAGTCGAGCGCCACCACCTCCAGCCCCTGCGCATGGTGCTTGGCGTAGAGCGCCTGGAGGAAGGGGGCCTCGTCATGGCAGTTGGGACACCAGCTGCCCATCACATCCACCACCATCACCTTGTGGCGGAAGCGAGGATCGGTGTTGGCGACGGTGCGGCCGGCGAGGTCGGGGAAGGCGAAGCGGAAGGGGGCTGCGGGGTCCTTCATGCCGGTGAAATGGGTGGGGTCGGCGGGGGCGAGGCCCTGCGCCTGCGCCTTGTCAGGCCGCAGGGCGGTCAGTTCGGCATGCCCGTCGCCGTCGTCCAGCGCGAGCTTCAGGGTCCCGTCGGGCTGGGGCCGGATCTGCAGCAGGGCCGGCCGCTCCCCGGCGAAGTGGGACAGGCGGAAGACGCCGTCGGCATAGCGCCCGTTCAGCGTGCCCGTGTCGCCGTCAACCCGCAGGATGGTGGCCTCGGCCGTCGCCCCGGACTGGCGCACGATCAGCCGCCAGGCCTTTTCGCCCTTCTCGCTGGCGGTGGGCGTGATCCATTCACCGGCGATGGCGGGCGCCCGACCGGCGGGCGCGGGACGTGCGCCCTCGCGCACGGCATGCACATGGGCGCTGGCGTGGTTGCGGACGTAGCTGCCATCCAGCCCGTCCGCATCCGCCGCCAGGTCGAGCTCGGCGCCATAGCTTGGGAAAGCCAGCCGCAAACGATTGCCGTCCAGCTTCGCCGGAGCGGAGGGGTTGGTGGGTCGCGCGCCGTCGAAGAAGCTCGCGCGCACGACCTGACCCTGCTGGCTGAAGTCGAGGCGGAACGGGATGGCGACGCCGCGCACCTCCACCACCGCGTCCCAGCGCCCGGCGAGCTGGGGCGGCGGCTGGGCGCGCGCAGCCGCACCCGCGGCCATGACGACGGACAGGACCGCCCACCGAACACCTGTGACCATCGCCCGCCGCATGCTCGCTTCCCCCGTCGTCCCAAGCTGACCATACCGGCGCCCCTCCGGCAACGCAGGACTTCCACGAGGTCCTGCAAGCTTTTCTGGTCTGCGCGGAGGCGTTCCGGAACCGGCCGCCCCGCTCCGCGTATGAGGGCGCGGTCGAGCGGATCGCCAACAGACGGCGGACAATCCAGGTGAAGGCCGATCCAGCACAGCGTCCAAGCTTCAGCGAGCGGCAGGCGATCCTGGAGCACACCCGGCAGCTGAAGATGGCCCGGTCCGCCCACGCCTATGTGCGGGGCAGCACCAAGCAGTTCTACGCATGGCTGCGCTCGGCGAGCAGCGCAGACGTGCCCGACGGACCGTCGGTGTGGATCTGTGGCGACTGCCACGTGGGCAATCTCGGCCCGCTGATCGACGCCGACGGCGAAATCGAGGTGCAGATACGCGACGTCGACCAGACCGTCATCGGCAACCCGGCGCACGATCTTATTCGCCTTGCGCTGTCCCTGACCATGGCGGGCCGCAGCTCCGATCTGCCGGGCGTCACCTCCGTTCGCATGCTGGAGGAGGTCATGGTCGGCTACGAGGAGGCCCTGACCTTTGGCGATAGCGGTTTGCGGCGGATGCCGGCGCCGGACTCGGTGAGGATCGCGCTTCGCCAGGCGGGCGGCCGCAGCTGGCGCCATCTCGCCGCAGAGCGCATCGAGGACAGCCGACCCACCATTCCGCTGGGCAAGCGCTTCTGGCCTCTGGAGCCCGACGAGCGTGGCGCCTTGGACGCCCTGTTCAAGGAAGAGGAGACGCGCGCCTTGATATCGACCATGAAGGGGCGCGGTGAAGGCGACGCCGTGGACCTGCTCGACGCCGCCTACTGGATGAAGGGCTGCAGCTCGCTCGGTCGCATCCGCTATGCGGCCCTGGTGGGGATCGGCGCCGGCAAGAAGCGCAAGCTGGCCTTGATCGATATCAAGGCCGCCGTGCCGACCGCGGCGCCGGCCGCCGACGGGGCGAAGATGCCGAAGGACGACGCCAAACGGGTGGTGAAGGGGGCGCGCCACCTATCCCCCAATCTCGGAGAGCGGATGCTGGCGGCCCGTCTCAATGACGAACCCGTGGTGCTGCGTGAACTCTCGCCTGCGGACCTGAAAATGGAGTTTGAAGACCTGACCTGCGCCGACGCTAAGATCGCCGCGCGCTATCTGGCGGCCGTGGTCGGCTTGGCGCACGGGCGGCAGATGAACCTGGGCGATCGGGAAGGATGGCTGGCGTCGCTGAAGAAGCGGCGGTCCAAGACCTTGGACGTCCCATCCTGGTTATGGACGAGCGTTGTCGAACTCGTCGGCCAGCACGAGTCCGCCTACCTGGAGCACTGCCGCAAGTACGCCCTTGCGGAAGACAAGGCGGCCTGAGGCCCGTTCAGCCCTCCAGCACGGCCGGAAGGATCGTCACGCTCTCGCCACAGCCGCAGGCGTCGGTCTGGTTGGGGTTGTTGAAGGTGTACTTGGCCGACAGGCGCGAGGTCTCGTAGTCGATCTCGGTGCCGATGAGGAACAGGACAGCCTTCGGGTCGACCAGGATGCGCACGCCCTTGTCCTCCACGACCTCGTCCAGCGGATTGGCGGCCTCGGCATATTCGAAGATGTACTCAGAGCCGGCGCAACCGCCGTTCTTCACGCCGACGCGCAGGCCTGCATACGCCTTGTCGCCCTTGTCCAGTATGGTGCGCACGCGATCGGCCGCGCGATCGGTCAGGGTCACCACCTTGGGGCGGGGCCGGCGGACGCGGGTGGCGGGGGCGAGTTCGGTCATGAGCTTCGACCTCTGTCTTAGAACATGTTGAGTTGCAGCTTGGCCTCGTCGGACATCCGCGAGGGATCCCAGGGCGGATCAAACGTCAGCTCCACCTTGCAGGCGCGCACCCCGTCGATCTTCTCGATGGCGTCCTGCACCCATCCGGGCATGTCCCCGGCGACGGGGCAGCCCGGCGCGGTCAGGGTCATCTCCACGAGCACGTCACGCTCGTCCGACACGTCGACCTTGTAGATCAAGCCCAGTTCGTAGATGTCGACAGGGATTTCCGGGTCGAACACGGTCTTCAGCTGTGCGACCAGAGCCTCGGTCATCCGGTCCAGCTCCTCCTGCGGCAGGGCGGACTGCTCCGTCGCATCGGCCGCATCGTCCAGCAGGGCGGCGGACGCCGCGCCAGACACGTCGAGCATGTCGCGCACGACAGGCGCGCCAAGGGCTGAGGTCATCTCGGGATCGAAGGGTCGGTCGTCCATCTGAACTCGGGTCTTCCGGCTTAGGCGAAGAAGCTTCGGGCTTTGATCAGGGCGTCGGCGAAGGCGTCCGCCTCCTCCAAGGTGTTATATAGGGCGAAGGACGCACGCGCGCTCGATGTGACGCCGAAGCGCCGCATCAGCGGCTCGGCGCAGTGGGTGCCCGCCCGCACCGCCACGCCGTAGCGGTCCAGCAGCTGGGCCACGTCATGGGCATGGGCGCCCTGCACCTCGAAGCTGAGGATCGCGCCCTTGCCCGGGCTGTCGCCCAGGATGCGCAGCCAGTTGCAGCCGTCCAGCCGCTCCACCGCCCGGGCGTACAGCGCGTGCTCGTGGGCGGCGATGGCGCGGCGATCCTGCGTCATCAGCCAGTCCAGCGCCGCGCCCCAGCCGATGGCCTCAAGGATCGGCGGCGTGCCGGCCTCGAAGCGGTGGGGCGGGTCGGCGTAGGTGATCGCATCCATGGCCACCGACCCGATCATCTCGCCGCCGCCCTGGTAGGGCGCAAGTGCGTGCAGGGCCGCCTCCCGGCCGTAGAGAGCGCCGATGCCGGTGGGCCCGAACAGCTTGTGGCCGGAAAAGACGTAGAAGTCGCAGCCCATCGCCTGCACGTCCACGCTCTGATGCACCACCGCCTGGCATCCGTCGAACAGGGTGAGCGCACCCACTGCGCGGGCCGCCTCGACCACCCGGTGCGGGTCGGTGATCGCGCCGGTGACGTTGGACATGTGGTTCAGCGCGACGATCTTGGTGCGTGGGCCGATCATCTGCAGGCCAGCGTCCAGGTCGATGGTCCCGTCGTCGGCAACGGGCATGAAGCGCAGCACAGCGCCCCGGCGCTCGCGCAGGAAGTGCCAGGGGATGATGTTGGCGTGATGCTCAAGCTCGGAGACCACGATCTCGTCGCCGGGCTGGATGGACAGCCCGATGGAATGGGCCACCAGGTTGATCGCCTCGGTCGCGCCCCGTGTGAAGACGATCTGCTTGGACGAAGGCGCGCTGACGAGGCGCGCCACGCTATCCCGCGCGGCTTCGTAGGCCTCGGTGGTCTCGTTCGCCAGGGTATGCAGGCCGCGATGCACGTTGGAATAGCTGTGCGTCATGGAGTGGACCATGGCGTCGATGCAAGCCTGCACCTTCATCGCCGAAGCGGCGCTATCCAGATAGACCAGCGGCCGGCCGTTCACCTGGCGGGACAGGATGGGGAACTGGGCGCGGACGGCGGAGACGTCGAAGCCGGTACCTGAAAGATGCTCCCCCCCTGGGGGAGCTGTCGGCGAAGCCGACTGAGGGGGCCGATGCGTAGCGGCGGCTGAACCCCCTCCACCAGCTTCGCCGGTCCCCCTCCCCCCAGAGGGGAGGATCAGGCTTGCGTCGTCCATCACGTCAGCGCCTCCAGGCGCGAGACGGCGAAGGCGGCGACGACCTCGCGGGCGCCCTCGTGGGCGATGCGGTCCACCACCTCGCCGATGAAACCCTGCATGAGCAGCGCCTTGGCCTCGCCCTCCGGCACGCCGCGGGACGCGATGTAGAACAGCGCTTCCTCGTCCAAGGCGCCGACCGTGTTGCCGTGAGCGCAGCTGACGTCGTCGGCATAGATTTCGAGTTCGGGCTTGGCGTCCACCTCGGCGGTGTCGGAGAGCAGGAGCGCATCGTGGCGCATCCGTGCATCGGTGCCGTCTGCGCCGGGCTTGACCACGATCTG
>CAXTRP010000127.1:0-7792 GCA_964246615.1 uncultured Caulobacteraceae bacterium
CTCAGGGGAGGGGGGACCAGCGAAGCTGGTGCAGCGGGCTGCGGCGCGGCGTCAAGCCCGGGAAGCCCTTAGTCGGCTTCGCCGACAGCTCCCCCAGATGGGAGCATCTATCAATCGCCGAGTCGGCCTTGCTGAGGTCGGCGTTAGCCTCATCAGGAGCAGGCCATGAAGCTGAACGAACTGCAGGACAACGAAGGCGCCCGCAAGAAGCGGATGCGTGTCGGCCGAGGCGAGGGCTCCGGCAAGGGCAAGACCGGTGGCCGCGGCGTAAAGGGACAGACGTCTCGCACCGGGCACGGAATGAAGGGCTTCGAGGGCGGTCAGATGCCGCTGCACATGCGTATGCCCAAGCGCGGCTTCAACAATCCGTTTGCGCTCAAGTTCGCGGAAGTGAACCTGTGGCGCATCGCCAAGGCGATCGAGGCGGGCAAGCTCGACGCGTCCCAGCCGATCGGAGCCGAAGAGCTGAAGGCGGCCGGCGTGATCCGCCGCGAGCTTGATGGGGTGCGGCTGCTCGGCCACGGCGAGATGACCTCGAAGCTGTCTCTGACGGTCTACGCTGCAAGCGCTGGCGCACGTTCGGCGGTCGAGGCGGCAGGCGGTACGCTTACCGAAACCCGTCCGGCGCCGGTGGTCGTGGCTGACGCTGCGGCCTAAACCTTAAGGCCGCTCGCCATCGCGCGCGGACTGCATTATCTCTGGTCCAACACCAGCCGTTCGGCCCCTCTTGGTGTCGGCGGCTGGTTTCGTTTCTGCGCTTTAAGGACACGCCATGGCTTCGGCGGCTGAACAGCTCGCGGCGAACATGAACTTCGGGGCGTTCCAGCGCGCCACCGATCTGCACAAGCGGCTGTGGTTCACGCTGGGCGCTTTGGTCGTCTACCGGCTCGGAACCTACATCCCGATCCCGGGCATCAACATCCAGGCTTTCGCCCAGGCTTTCAACGGCCAGTCCAAGGGCATCCTGGGCATGTTCAACATGTTCTCCGGCGGCGCGGTGCAGCGCATGGCCGTCTTCTCGCTGAACGTGATGCCCTACATCTCGGCCTCGATCATCGTGCAGCTGATGAGCACCATGTATCCGCCCTGGGAGAAGCTGAAGAAGGAGAGCCAGGCGGGGCAGAAGCAGCTGAACCAGTACACCCGTTATCTGACGGTGATCCTGGCGCTGGTCCAATCCTTCGGCATCGCCCAGGGATTGTCGCATGCAGGCCATGTGGTCGATCAGCCGGGCGTGTTCTTCATCATCTCCACCATGGCGACGCTCACCGGGGGCACCCTGTTCCTGATGTGGCTGGGTGAGCAGATGACTACCCGCGGCGTGGGGAACGGGACGAGCCTGATCATCTTCGCAGGCATTGTAGCGAACTTTCCCAAGACCTTGTGGCAGATGTTCTCCCAGACGCAGACGGGTTCCATGAGCGCCTTCGGCCTGCTCGGCATCCTGGCGCTCGCGGTGGCGGCGGTGCTGTTCATCGTGTTCATGGAGCGGTCGCAGCGACGCCTGCTGGTCCAGTATCCAAAACGCCAGGTGGGCAACCGCATGTATGGCGGCGACAGCTCCTTCCTGCCGCTGAAGATCAACACGTCAGGCGTCATCCCGCCCATCTTCGCCTCCAGCCTGCTGCTGCTGCCGACGACTGTCCTCGGCTTCGTGGCCAGCGGCGGCAAGCCGCCGGCCTGGGCGCCCTGGCTGCCGAGCGTCGTGGGTCAACTCTCACGCGGCCATCCGGCCTATCTGGTGCTCTACGGAAGCCTTATCCTGTTCTTCACCTTCTTCTACACCTCGATCGTCTTCAATCCGGACGAGACGGCGGAGAACCTTCGCAAGTACGGCGGCTTCCTGCCCGGCATCCGGCCCGGCAAGCGCACCGCGGAATACCTGGACTTCGTACTGACCAGGCTGACGGTGATCGGCGCGGCCTATATCGCCTTCGTCTGTCTGGTCCCAGAGGCGATCATGAGCGGCAATCCCAGCACCCAGATCATGGGCGGCACCTCGATCCTGATCGTGGTGACGGTGACCATGGATACGGTGACCCAGATCCAGTCGCACTTGCTTGCCCACCAGTACGAGGGGCTGCTGAAGAAATCACGCGGCAAGGGCGGCGGCGCGGTGGGCGTTCGCCCGCGAGTCGCCTCGCCCCGGGTGGCTGCACGATGAACCTGATCCTGTTCGGGCCGCCGGCGGCCGGGAAGGGCACCCAGGCCCAGCGCCTGGTCACTGAGCACGGCATGGTCCAGCTCTCCACCGGCGACATGCTGCGGGCCGCGAAGTCCTCCGGTTCAGCATTGGGTCAGCAGGTCGCGGGGATCATGGATCGTGGCGAGCTGGTCTCCGACGACATCGTCATCGCCCTGATCGAGCAGCATCTGCCGGCGGCGGAAGCGGCCGGCGGTGCGATCTTCGATGGCTTTCCCCGTACCGTGGCCCAGGCTCAGGCGCTGGACGGCATGCTGGCCCATCGTCACAGCCAGATCGACGTGGTGCTGCGCCTGGTGGTCGATCATCACGCCCTGCTGTCGCGGATCTCCAAGCGATTCGTCGACCAGGGGCGCCCGGATGACAATCCCGAAGTGTTCGAGACCCGCCTGTCGGCTTACGCCGCCCAGACCGCGCCGCTGCTGCCCTACTACCAGATGTCGGGAAAGCTGGTGGAGCTGGATGGAATGACCGACATCGCCACCGTGTCCGCCTCCATCGACGCCGCCCTGGAAAAGGTTGGACTGTAAAGGGTCTTCCGCGCTTTTTGCTCTCGGGACCATCGATGGTGGCGGATGTTGCCGGCAGCAAGGATTCTCTGGAACGAAGTCGCCCCTGCGGTTGACGTCGCCGCTTCCGTCCCTATAACCACGTATTCCGCGAAAGGGCGCGAAGGTGCGCTGGCCTGTCCTATGACAGAGCTTGGCCCATTCGCGTTTTCTGTGCGCGCATAGATGAGGTAGAGCGTGGCTCGCATTGCAGGCGTGAATATCCCGACCAACAAGCGCGTCGAAGTCGCGCTGCAGTACATCCACGGCATCGGGCCGCAACGCGCCAAGGAGATCCTGGAGACGGTCGGCATCGAAGACGCCCGCCGGGTGAACCAGCTTTCGGACGCCGAGGTGTTGCAGATCCGCGAGACGATCGACCGCGAATACATCGTCGAGGGCGACCTTCGCCGCGAGGTGACGATGAACATCAAGCGCCTGCAGGATCTGGCGAGCTACCGCGGCCTGCGTCACCGCCGGGGCCTTCCGGTCCGTGGCCAGCGCACCCACACGAACGCCCGCACCCGCAAGGGCCCGGCCAAGCCGATCGCCGGCAAGAAGAAGTAAGGACAGCCTGCGATGGCCAAGGAACCTACACGCGTCAAGAAGCGTGAGCGCAAGAACATCACCTCGGGCGTCGCGCATGTGAACGCCAGCTTTAACAACACCATGATCACCATCACCGACGCTCAGGGGAACACGATTTCCTGGTCGTCTTCCGGCACGATGGGCTTCAAGGGCTCGCGCAAGTCCACGCCCTACGCCGCTCAGGTGGCCGCCGAGGATGCGGGCCGGAAGGCCATGGAGCATGGTGTCAAGACGCTGGAAGTCAACGTAGCCGGCCCCGGTTCGGGGCGTGAGTCGGCGCTACGTGCGCTTCAGGCGGTCGGGTTCTCCATCACCGCCATCCGCGATGTGACGCCGATCCCGCACAACGGCTGTCGTCCGCCCAAGCGTCGCCGGGTCTGATCCCCGCTCGCTGATACCCCTGTGAGCGCCGAGCGCCGATCCCTTACTGGGTTGCGCGCCGGTGCTCGAACTCCGTTCGAGAGACGATCGTGATCGAAAGAAACTGGCAAGACCTGATCCGTCCCGAGAAGCCCCTGATCGAGTTCGGAGTGGACAGCCAGCGCAAGGCGCGCATGGTGGCCGAGCCCCTGGAGCGCGGCTTCGGCGTGACGCTCGGCAATTCTCTGCGCCGCGTGCTCCTGTCCTCGCTTCAGGGAGCCGCCGTCACCTCGGTGCAGATCGACGGCGTGGTGCACGAGTTCTCCTCCATGGAGGGTGTGCGTGAGGACGTCGTCGACATCATCCTCAACATCAAGCAACTAGCGCTTCGGATGCACTCCGACGGCCCCAAGCGCATGACGCTGCGCGCCACGGGTCCGGGCGTGGTCACCGCCGGCCAGATCGAAGCGCCGTCCGATATCGAGGTGCTGAACAAGAACCACGTGATTTGCACCCTGGACGAGGGCGCGCAGGTGCGGATGGAGTTCACGGTCAACATCGGCAAGGGCTATGTCGCCGCCGAGATGAACCGGCCCGAGGATGCGCCCATCGGCCTGATCGCCGTGGACAGCCTCTATAGCCCGGTGAAGCGGGTCGCCTACCGCGTCGAGCCGACCCGCCAGGGTCAGTCCCTCGACTATGATCGCTTGGTGCTGGAGATCGAGACAAATGGGGCGGTGTCGCCGGTGGACTCGGTGGCCTATGCCGCGCGCATCCTTCAGGACCAGTTGCAGCTGTTCATAACCTTCGATGAGCCCAAGAAGAAGGTGACCGAGGAGAGCAAGCCGGAGCTGCCCTTCAATCCGTCTCTTCTGAAGAAGGTTGACGAGCTGGAGCTGTCGGTCCGCTCGGCTAACTGCTTGAAGAACGACAACATCGTCTATATCGGCGACTTGATCCAGAAGACGGAGGGCGAAATGCTTCGCACTCCGAATTTTGGCCGCAAGTCGCTGAACGAGATCAAGGAAGTGCTCACCGGCATGGGCCTGCACCTCGGCATGGACGTGCCGAACTGGCCGCCTGAGAACATCGAAGACCTCGCCAAGAAGTTCGAGGACCAGATCTAGGCTGCACCGTCCTGTGTCCTTTGAGACGCTCTCGTGCCGAGGGCTCCTCAGGGGGATGCAGGAGGGTGATCTAAACCGGTTGTGATGTTGGGGAGCGATCCATCAGGATCGTATCTCGAAGCACGCACGATTCTTCATCCGCACGCGGTCCCATCCGGGTTCGCCTGCTCCGCCCCCTCCGCATCTGGAGGGTGAGGCCTGCCTGAGGAGACCAAGCCATGCGTCACGGAAACGCCCACCGCAAACTCGGCCGGACCTCGGCCCATCGCACAGCCATGTTCGCCAACATGGCCGCGTCCCTGATCAAGCACGAGCAGATCACCACGACCCTGCCCAAGGCGAAGGAACTGCGCCCCTTCGTGGAAAAGCTGGTGACGCTCGCCAAGCGCGGCGATCTTCATGCGCGGCGCATCGCCATTAGCCGGGTGCGCGACGTGGACCAGGTCGGCAAGCTGTTCTCAGCCATCGGCCCGCGCTACGCAGATCGTAACGGCGGATATATCCGCATCATGAAGGCGGGTTTTCGCCATGGCGACAATGCTCCCGTCGCTGTGATCGAGTTCGTCGACCGCGACACCTCCGCCAAGGGTTTGGATAGCGGCCCGGTGATGGTCGCGGGCGACTACGACGACGAGGATTGAGCGCAGCTTCAGCTTACGGGTGAACGGCGGCGGCGATCCCGCCGCACCTTCTTCGCCCGACACCGTCAAAGGCGTGTCGCATCTGGAACACCATGGCGCGCTCAGTTCGCGGCGCTCATCGCTGGCGTGACACCCCGCCGCCGTTTGCCTAGAGAGTCCGGCGCGGCGTAGATGAGCGTGTCGAGTGTTCGCAAGTGGGGAGCAGGTTGCCACGATCCGGCATCGCCCTGATCGCCCTGGCGGCGGCGCTTCTCGCGAATAGCGTCGCCGTCGCCGCGCCGCGCCGCGCACCCCTGCGGCCCAAGGCTCAGGTGCAAGGTGTCGGCGACCGGAGCCTGCGCCAGGCCTTGGAGCGCGCCGTCGGCGAGTCGCCGGGCGAACCCGTCAACCGGATCGAGGCGCGCCGCCGCGCCCGCCAAGCCGCCGACAGCATTACAGCGCTACTCCGGTCCGACGGCTATTACGACGCCACGGTCACGTCCGACATCGGCGGGGGCGAGCATCCCAAGGCCGTAGTCAAGGTCGATCCCGGACCGCTCACCCGGCTCGTCGGCGTCGACCTGACGTGGGTTGGAAACGCTCCGTCAGTCGCCGGACAGACTGCGGCCCACGCGGCGGTCAAGCTCAAGCCCGGCGATCCCGGGCGGGCGGTGGAGGTGATCGCCGCGGAGGGTCGTGCGGTCGCCGCCCTCGAGCAGGCGGGTTACGCCGACGCCAAGGCCTCTCCCCGCGAGGTGGTGGTGGACCATGCCGACCACAGCATGCGCGCCACCTTCAGGATCAACTCTGGGGCGCTGGTTCGCCTGGACGGGATGCAGCTCGCCGGCCGCACCCGCACCGACAAGCGCTGGCTCCGTCGCCTGGCGCCCTGGAAGACGCGGGAGGTCTACAAGCCCGAGGATGTGGCCGAGCTGGAGCGGCGGCTGCTCGACACCGGCGTCTACGACAGCGTCACCGTCGCATTGGCTCCTCATCCTGGCGCCGACGGCCTGCGCCCCGTGGTGGTGAGCCTGGCGGATCGAGCCAAGAACGCCCTGTCGCTCGGCGTCGGCTATTCCACCACCGAAGGCGTGCTGGCCGACACCACCTATTCCATCTTCAACGTGCTGCATCGCGCCGACACCCTGGCGTTCTCCGCCAAGGTCCAGACCATCGACACGCGCCTTGGGGTCACCGAAAGCCTGCCCCACTTCCTCAATCCCGGGCAGACCCTGCGTGTCGGACCCGACGCCTTTCGCGATGTGACCAACGCCTACACCACTCAGGGTGGAGAGCTGGTGGCCGACCTGACCCAGCGTTATGGCCGCTACTCGTTCCTGACCAAGGGCCTGTCGTTCGTTTACAGCCAGATCGACGACCACGAGCTTGGCCGGCTCGACATCTATTCCGTCCGTCCGCTGCTGGCGGCCTCGCTTGACCACACGGACAACGTCCTGAACGCGACCCACGGCTACAAGGTCGATGGTCGGGTCGAACCCATCTACGTCTTCGGCGAGGAGAACCTCGTCTATCTCAAGCTGCAGGCCCAAGGCAGCACCTATATCGCCTTGGATCCTACCGGAAACCGGGTGCTGGCGCTGCGCGGCCAGGCGGGTTCGATCATCGGCGGCAAGATCCCCCAGGTGCCGGCTTCGGACCGCTTCTTCGCCGGCGGCGGGGGCACGGTGCGCGGCTACGAGTACCAGAACGTCGGCCCCCACTACGGCGACAACACCCCCCAGGGCGGCCTGTCGCTGCTGGACGGCACGGTCGAGCTGCGGCAGCGCGTGAGCGGGCCCATCGGCGCTGTCGTGTTCCTGGATAGCGGCGCGGTGGGAACCCAGGCGACGCCCAGCTTCAGCCACGTGGACACTTCGGTGGGCGTGGGCCTGCGCTATGATCTGGGCTTTGCTCCGGTGCGGGTGGACATCGCCACGCCGCTGAACCGTCCCAGCGCTGCAAGCCAGCCCCCCATCCAGGTCTACCTCAGCGTGGGCCAGAGCTTTTGAGCGAGGTCGGGACCGTGCCCCCGCGGGTGGAGGCGCAGCCTCGTCCGCCTCGCGCGCAGCCTGCGCCGCGTCGAAGCCGCCGGTGGGTCTGGGTCGCTGGAGCGTTCGCGCTGCTGCTGGCGGCCCTTGTCCTTTCGCTCGGGGCGGCCCGCTTGGTCGTGCGCACCCAGGTCGGCCGCAGCTTCGTCACCCGCCTGTTGGATGGCCTGCCGCTAGGCGCTGTGGGGCGGTTGCATGTGGAGGGCGTCGGGGGCGACGCGCTCACCGACCTGACCCTGGCCCGGCTGCAGATCGTGGACGCGCACGGCCCCTGGCTGGATGCGCAGGGTCTCGAAAT
>CAXTRP010000128.1:0-7765 GCA_964246615.1 uncultured Caulobacteraceae bacterium
CCCTACTTCGGCTACGCCCGGCAGGATCGGAAGGTGGGCGGCCGTACGCCTATTTCGGCCAAGCTGGTGGCCAACCTGATCACCCGGGCGGGAGCGGACCGGGTGCTCACCCTGGATCTGCACGCCGGCCAGATCCAGGGCTTCTTCGACATTCCCACCGACAACCTGGTAGCGTTTCCGGTGATGGCCGAGGACATCCGGCGCAACCACGCCGCGCACGTGGACTCCGTGATGATCGTGTCGCCGGACGTGGGCGGGGTCGTGCGCGCGCGGCAGATGGCCGACCGGCTGAACGCCGATCTCGCCATCGTGGACAAGCGCCGGGCGCGTCCGGGCGAGAGCGAGGTCATGAACATCATCGGCGACGTGCGCGGCCGCCACTGCGTGCTGTTCGACGACATCGTCGATACCGCCGGCACGCTGTGCAACGCCGCCGCGGCGCTGGCCGAACGGGGAGCCGCAAGCGTCTCGGCCTATGTCAGTCACGGCGTGATGTCGCGGCCTGCAGCGGAGCGGGTGAACACCTCGGTGCTTACCGAGCTTGTGATCACCGACACCATCGACAATGACGCCCTGACCCAGGATTGCCAGAAGTTAAGGCGGGTGAGCGTCGCCCCGCTCATCGGTGAGGCGATCCGTCGTATCGCCAACGAGGAGTCGGTCTCTAAGCTCTTCGACTGAGATCAAGGTTCGGGCCGTGCGGGGGGCGTGGTCACGAACGGTTAAGCATACCGCAGCTAGGGTCGGCCCAGACCCGGCTCTTCAAAGCAAAGCTTCTGCGTACCCGGAAGGTTTCCCCCGATGTCCAGCATCCGTCGCCTCTCCAAGGCCGCCCTGTTCGCAGGCGCCGTCTCCCTCGCCGCCGCTGCGGCGCCGTCGCTCGCCTTCGCCTGGCCCTTCAGCAAGGCCGAGGCGCCCAAGGCCGAAGCGCCGCCCCCGCCCCCGCCCATGCCGTCGATCTCCATGTCTTCGGAGGCCCTGTCCGACGCCGCAGCGTTTCGCGCCTACACCAAGCATGCGGAGCTGTTGAACGGCGGCTTCACCAGCGGCGCAGGCGTTGAGCAGTCGCTGGCCGTGGGCGCCGCCTATGAGCCACACCAGTTGGCGCGCGGCGCCATCGCCTACGCCGCCCTGCTGGCGCTGCAGGACAGGACGTTTGTCGCCACCGTCCGCAGCTATGGCGTAGACGCCGGCCAGCGCCGCCAGATTGCCGCGCGCCTGGCGCAGGAGCCGCGCTATGTGATCGGCTTTCCAGGCGCCGCCAGCGCTGCGGGCCTGATCGTCGCCACCATGGGCGTCGAGAGCAGCCGCATGACCGACGTGGCGGCCCGCATCAAGCAGTCCGCGTACAGCGTCCAGCACTCCGCCTGGTCCAAGACCAAGATCATCGATCCAGCCCATCGGCTGGCTGAGACCAAGGCCCTGTCCGCCGCTATCATGAACGGCGAAGCGGGGGATATGGACCAGCTGAAGCTCGCCATCAACGGCGGCGCGGACCCCACCGCCGCCCAGGTGCTCGCGGTGCACGGCCAATCTGTCCCCGGCCCCTACGCACCGGTGGTGGAACGCGGCCTGGCGCTGGCGGCCTTGTCGGCGCTCGGCGAAGCGGGCGACGAGAACGCCGCGGCCGTCCAGGGTATCGAGACGGAATCCACCGGCGGCGCCTGCCTGAACCTCGCCAAGCTGAACCTCTACCAGTGCCTGGCGGTGGCCGTGCCCTGGTACGAGGACATCTTCTGCCTGGGCGAGCATGCAGTGGGCGAAACGGCCCAGTGCATCTCCAACGAGGCTGCTAGCGCCGCTCAGATTCAGCAGGCCGAAGCGCCGCCCGCCGCCGCCATGATGTCGCCCGCCACCGCCACGGCGGTGAGCACCGCGGTGTCGATCCCCGTCGCCAGCGTCAGCCTGCCGTCTTCCCGGTAAGTCGTCGTCTCTACTCCTGCGCCGGAGCGGAGGGGAGATCGACGCCGTGCGCCGTCCGTTGCCTAACCGGGTTGGATCGTGTACTGGCCCAGCCTTCGATTTACCCGCGTCAGATCGCGCCGCGCAGCCGTCTGCGCGGCGCCGCTGTTTTCGAGACTAGACCATGGCCGACATCGAACTGAACGTTGAAGTGCGTGAAAAGTCCGGCAGTGGGGCCGCGCGCGCCGTACGCCGGGAGGGCAAGGTCCCGGGCGTGCTGTACGGTGGCCCCCGTGGCCCCGTGCCGATCGCCGTCAACGCCAATGCGTTCGGCAAGGCGCTCTACACCGGCAAGCTGCTCGGCCATCTGGTCACCCTGCGGTATGGCGAGGAGACCCAGGGCGTCATCGCCAAGGACGTGCAGTTCCACCCCGTCAGCGACAAGCCGATGCACTTCGACCTGTTCCGCGTTGACGAGACCCAGCTGATCAGGATTGCGGTGCCTGTCCATTTCCGCAACCAGGAAGCCTCTCCCGGCCTGAAGCGCGGCGGCACGCTGAACGTCGCTCGCCACGAGATCGAGCTGATGGTCCGCGCCGACCACATTCCCGAGGAGTTGATCGCGGATCTGACCGGCCGCGAGATCGGCGACACCATCCGCATCTCCGACATCGCGCTGCCCGAAGGCGCGCAGCCGGCGATCACCGACCGCGACTTCACCGTGGCCACCATCGCCTCTTCATCCTCGCAGATGGCTGCCGACGCCGCCGCTGACGAGGCCGCCGCCACCGCCCAGTCGGGCGCCAGCGCCACTACCTGACGCTTGGGCCTGCGCCTTCGGCCCGACGGATCGGCGATGCTGATCCTGGCGGGGCTCGGCAATCCGGGTCCCAAGCACGCGGGTCAGCGTCACAACATCGGTTTCATGGCGGTCGACGCGATCGCCGCCCGGTGGGGCTTCGGGCCGGAACGCTCCCGCTTCCAGGGTCTGGCGCGTGAGGGCATGCTTCCCACCACCGCTGGTCCGGTGCGCGCCTTACTGCTGAAGCCGCAGACCTTCATGAACGAGAGCGGTCGCTCTGCGGGCGACGCCTTGGCCTTCTACAAGGTCGGGCCGGCCAGCCTGGTGGTCTTCCACGACGAGCTGGACATCGCTCCCGGGCGCTTCCGCATGAAAATCGGGGGCGGGGCGGCGGGGCACAACGGCCTGCGGTCCATCACCGGCCGGCTCGGGCCGGACTACCGGCGCGCGCGGCTCGGCATCGGCCATCCTGGCCACAAGGATCTGGTGCTGAACTACGTGCTGGCCGACTTCCACAAGATCGACAAGCCGTGGGTCGAGGCGCTTTGCACCGCCTGCGCCGAGGCCGCGCCGCTGCTGGCGGCGGGCGAGGACGACAAGTACCAGAATGAGGTCTCCCGCCTCGCGCCGGCCGAAAAGCTGGATAGCCGCGCCGCCAACCGCGAGCGGCTGTAACTGACGTGACCGGCCGCGAAGCCGCCTCCTCCTTCGACAAGCTCAGGATGAGGCGCTACTAGAAGCCCGCCGGTGTGATCGCACCCCCCTCAGTCTTCCACCCCTTCATTCGCCTTATCCTGAGCCTGCCGAAGGACGAGGCGTCGCACATCCTCGAAAGCCACCAGAGACCTCCATGGCCCTCAAAGTCGCCATCGTCGGCCTGCCCAACGTGGGCAAGTCGACCCTGTTCAACGCCCTGACCCAGACCGCGTCGGCGCAAGCCGCCAACTACCCGTTCTGCACCATCGAGCCGAACGTGGGCGATGTGGCCGTGCCGGAGCCGCGGCTGGAGGCGTTAGCCGCTATCGCCAAGTCCAAGGAGATCATCCCCGCACGGATCAATTTCGTGGACGTGGCGGGGCTGGTGCGGGGCGCGTCGAAGGGGGAGGGCCTGGGCAACCAGTTCCTCGCCAACATCCGCGACTGTGACGCGGTGGCCTTCGTGGCGCGCTGCTTCGAGGGCGGCGACGTCACCCACGTGGAGGGACGGGTCGATCCCATCGACGACCTGGAGATCATCGAAACCGAGCTGATGCTCGCCGACCTGGAGAGCCTGGAGAAGCGCCACGACAGTCTGGAGAAGCGCGCCAAGACCGGTGACAAGGAAGCCACCAAGACCCTGTCCCTGGTGAAGCTGGCGCTCGAGCAGCTCAACGCCGGCCGGCCCGCCCGCGCCGCCAAGGTGTCCGCCGACGACGAGAAGGCGTGGCGCATGCTGCAGCTGATCACCTCCAAGCCCGCGCTGTATGTCTGCAACGTGGAGGAGGAGAGCGCCGCCGACGGCAACGCCCTGTCCGCCAAGGTCGCCGAGCGAGCGGCTGGCGATGGCGCCAAGTCGGTGGTCATCTCGGCCAAGATCGAAAGCGAGATCGCGCTGCTCGACGCCTCCGAACGGGCCGATTTCCTTGAGACGCTCGGGCTTGAGGAGCCGGGCCTGAACCGGATGATCCGTGAGGCCTACACGCTGCTCGGCCTGCAGACCTATTTCACCGTCGGGCCAAAGGAGGCGCGCGCCTGGACGATCGCCATCGGAACCACAGCGCCGCAGTCCGCCGGTGTGATCCATACCGACTTCGAGAAGGGTTTCATCCGCGCCGAGACCATCGCCTATCCCGACTACGTGGCCTTGAACGGCGAAAGCGGTGCGCGCGAGGCCGGCAAGATGCGGCTGGAGGGCAAGGAGTACGTGGTGCGTGACGGCGACGTCATGCACTTCCGCTTCAATACCTGAATCGTCTTCGCCTACAACGACGCTTCGTTCAGCCTCATCCTGAGGATCAGGTGAATGCAAGCGGCGACAGCTGAGCGGATCACGCTTTAGCGACTGCAGCGGAGCGACTAGGCCACGGCACATTTCCGCAACCCGTGCACAGGGCCTGCTAGTGCAGGGCGTGGGATGCTAGGTTTTGGTCGGAGCGAAGCTGCGTTCTTCTCGCCAGCGACCAGCGTCTTCCTGGATGCGGACGCTGCTCGCCTGACCCTTGGCCCGGGCGTCTGCAGCGGCTTTCCGGGCGCGCGCGATGGCGGTTTCCAGGCTGGCGTGCCCGCTTTGAACCTTCCGGTCCCGCTCGACGCTCCAGCCGTTGCGCTGGCGGGTGACGTAGAAGACGACGGTGTCCATCACCTTTCCTCCTCGATCAAGCCAGCATGTGCCTGGGTAGGGGTCCGTGCAAGTGGGATTGCTGAGGATGGCTGGCCAAATCCCTGTGAGCTGGTCTAAACCCGCGCCATGACCGGCCAGACCATCACCCTGAACTCGAAGATTGATGACGCGCCCTTCGGCGCCTTCCACGTCCACCCGACGCTTGACGACGTGAGCCGTCGCCGGGGCGGCGTGATCGTGCTGCAGGAGATCTTCGGCGTGGACGGCTACATCCGCCATGACTGCGAGCGATGGGGCGAGATGGGGTTCGAGGTGCTGGCGCCTTCGCTGTTTGACCGCTGCGACCCGGGCTTTGTGGCCGAGCACACCCCCGACGGCCTGCAGCAGGGCTTCAAATACGTGCAGGCGACCCGGACGGAGGACGCCATGGCCGATATCGAGACCTGCCTGGACTACCTGCTTCCTCGGGGTCCGGTGTTCCTCGTGGGCTACTGCTACGGGGGCTCCATGGCCTATCTGGCCGCCTGCCGGCTGGGCGATCTGGCTGCGGCATCCAGCTATTACGGCTCCCTGGCGCTGGCGCATGCGGGAGACACGCCGCTGTGCCCGGTGATCTGCCACTTCGGCGCCCAGGACCAGCATGTCCCGCTGGACAGGGTGAACGCGTTCGCCGCCAAGCGCCACGACGTGCCGGTGCACATCTATGAGGCGGGACATGGCTTCAACAACGACGGCGCGCCCGGCCACAACCTGGCGGCGGCGAAGCTGGCGCGAGCGCGCACCCTGAAGCTGTTCGAGGCCAACGGCGGCGAGGCGTAAAGCCTCGCTCACGCCTCGATGATCTGGCGGATCTTGGGTTCGCGCTCCAGGGCCGTAGCCAGCAGCGCCTGTGCGAACAGGATGCCGATCCCCGCCCCATAGCCTGAGAACACCCCGGCCGGATAGCGTCCGCCCGACGCCACGCCCCCGATCTGCAGGTAGATGAAGGCGGCGGCGAGGACGAGCAGGCCCAGCCCGACCATCACAGAGACTGGGGTCTGTCCGAACCCCGCCGCGAAGCTCATCCAGACGTAGCGCTTCAGCAACCGGCGGATCGTGCGCACCTGCAACGGCGCCACAAAGGCGAGCAGGCCGAACACCGCAGGAAAGACCAGGATCAGCGACGTCTTGAGCGAGGTCGGACCGGGCAGCACGCGCCAGGCGTGCACCGCCGCGCCTGCATAGATCAGTCCGCCGGCTGCACAGGTCGAGCGCTGCATCCTGCGAAAGCTTCGCCATGCCTGCACATGCGCCATCAATCGCTCCGTCGCCCTGATTCCTAGATAGGCGCACAGGCGCGCGGTGGGAGGGTAGGCGATGTGTCCTCGTGTCGGTTAAACAGGATAGGGTGGAGGAGGTGAAGCGGCCGACATCGCCGTCCATGTTCTGCAAGACGAGGCCCCGGCTTGACCACGACGGCATCGAACGTTTCCAGTCGACCCGCCCGAGCGGTGGAGCCGGCCATGATCCGGGTCCTCAAGGGTGAGCGGATTGACCCACCCCCGGTCTGGATCATGCGCCAAGCCGGCCGCTACCTGCCCGAATATCGCGAGCTGCGCACCAGGGCTAAGGACTTCCTGGCCTTCTGCTACACGCCCGAGCTGGCTGTGGAGGCCGTGCTGCAGCCGCTCCGCCGCTTCGACCTGGACGCCGCGATCCTGTTTTCCGACATCTTGGTGCTGCCCGATGCGCTCGGCCGCAAGGTGTGGTTCGTGGAAGGCGAAGGGCCGCGGCTGGAGCCGTTGGCAGGCCTCGACACGTGGGACTTCGGCGACGTGGGCCGGGTCGTCCCCTATCTCACCCCCGTTTACGAGACGGTAAGGCGGCTGCGCGCCGAGGTCCCGCCGGACAAGGCGCTGATCGGGTTTGCGGGCGCACCCTGGACCGTGGCGACCTACATGATCCAGGGCAAGGGGGGCGACAAGGACTTGGCGCGCCGCACCGCCTATGAACGCCCCGCCGAGGTGGACGCCCTGCTCGCCGTGCTGGTGGAGGCCACCGCTCGTCACCTCCAAGCGCAGGTGCAGGCGGGCGCCGACTGCCTGCAGATTTTCGAGAGCTGGGCGGAGGGGCTGTCGGAGCCTCTGTTCGAGCGCATGATCCTGAAGCCCACCACCGCGTTGATGGCGCGGCTGCGTGGGTTGGGCGTCAGCGTTCCAGTGATCGGCTTTCCCCGCGGCGCAGGCGCCCTGATCGGCCGATACGCCCGGGAGACCGGCGTTGACGCGCTCGGCGTAGACACCCAGACGCCGGCCATCTTCGCCAAGGATCAGGCTCCGGCGGGCATGGCGCTCCAGGGCGCGCTCGACCCGATGCTGCTGGTCTGCGGCGGCGCGGTGCTGGAGGCGGAGGCGCGCCGGACGATCGACGCCTTCCGAGGCTCGCCGCACGTCTTCAATCTCGGTCATGGAATCACGCCCCAGGCCAGGCCGGAGCACCTCGCCACGCTCGTCGATGTGATCAAGCGCGGGTGAGCGGCATGTCAGCCACCGTCTACATCGGCGCGCGCGGCTCGCCCCTGTCGCTGGTCCAGACCGGATGGGTGCGCGACGCCCTGGGCGCCGCCAACCCTGGCCGAAGTTTCGAGATCGTCCCCATCGTCACCTCAGGCGATCGCATCCAGGATCGGGCGTTGAGCGAGGCCGGAGGCAAGGGGCTTTTCACCAAGGAACTTGACGAGGCGATGCTGGCGGGCCGGATCG
>CAXTRP010000129.1:0-7763 GCA_964246615.1 uncultured Caulobacteraceae bacterium
CGCCCAGTTCGCAGAGCTTGAGACGCTCGGCGAGCTGACCCAGGTGGCGTGGAAGCATGACGTGCAAGTGATGATCGAGGGCCCCGGCCACGTGCCGCTGCACAAGATCAAGGCCAACATGGATAAGCAGCTGAAGATCTGCCACGAGGCGCCCTTCTATACGCTCGGGCCGCTGACCACCGACGTGGCGCCGGGCTACGACCACATCACCAGCGCGATCGGAGCCGCCATGATCGGCTGGTTCGGCACCGCCATGCTCTGCTACGTCACGCCCAAGGAGCACCTGGGCCTGCCGGACAAGCAGGACGTGAAGGACGGCGTGATCGCCTACAAGATCGCCGCCCACGCCGCCGACCTCGCCAAGGGCCACCCGGCCGCCCGCGCCTGGGACGACGCGCTCAGCCGCGCCCGGTTCGAGTTCCGCTGGGAGGACCAGTTCAACCTCGGCATCGACCCCGAGACCGCCCGCAAATACCACGACGCCACCCTGCCCAAGGAGGCGCACAAGACCGCCCACTTCTGCAGTATGTGTGGGCCGAAGTTCTGCTCCATGAAGATCAGCCAGGAGATCCGGGACACGGCTCGCGGCCAGAACGACGTGGCGGGCTTCGACATCGCGCCCCGACACGCCGCCTCGCCCGAAGCCGCATGGCGGAGATGAGCGAGAAGTTCCGCGAGTTGGGCGGAGAGATCTACCAGCCGGTTTAGCTAAGCGCCCGGACTCTCCTCGTCCCGCCCAGGGAGGAAAGGAAGACCATGCTTATGGTCCCCGTTCGGCCGCCCGTAATTTATGCTTTTTCTCCGCTTCCCCAGGGCTTGTCCCTGGGGTCCAGGGCGCGACCTGCATCACGTCACGCTCTGGATGCCCGGAACAAGTCCGGGCAAGACGGATATTGGTGGTTCAGATCAGGGCCTTCTTAGGCGGCCTTGAGCCCCCTGCCGCTGACAACCAAGGCTCCCGCTTCAGCAGGCGTCAGCAGAGAGGACCGCTGCTCACCCAAACAAATCCGCCCGCTCACCCCGTGACCGCACCGGCGCGGTCGGCGCGCGGCTGAGCAGGAAGAGGGCGGACTCCGCACGCCAGTTCTCCAGGGACTGGGCGGGATCGATCGGGCGGGCCGGGCGCCCTTCGCTGAGCGCGGCGGCGGCCTCGATGCGCAGGCCAAGCTCGGCGCAGAGCACCGTGAAGTCGCGCATCGTGCACAGGTGGATGTTGGGCGTGCCCCACCAGGGCACCGGCAGGGCGCGGGTCTCAGGCATCCGCCCGTAGGCAAGCAACGACAGCCGCACCCGCCAGTGGCCGAAGTTCGGAAATGAGACGATGGCCCGCTCCGCAAGCCTCAGCAGGTCGGCCAGCACCGCTCGGGGCTGGCGCACCGCCTGCAGCGTCTGGGACAGTATGGCGTAGTCGAAGGCGTCGGCCCCGAACTCCGCCAGGTCGCGATCGGCGTCGCCCTGCATTACCGAGAGGCCTCGGGCCAGACACGCCCCCACCCCATCGGCGCTGATCTCCACGCCCCGGGCGTCCACGTCCTTCTCGCGGCGCAGCAGGTCGAGCAGCTCGCCCTCCCCGCAGCCGACGTCGAGCACCCGGGCGCCGGGCCGCACCAGCCGCACGATCTCGCGAAAGTCCTCGCGGATCACGCGATCCCCCGCGCGCCGGCGGCGGAGTCCAGGAAGCCCTGCAAAGCGCCGTGCATCACCGGTTCGTCCAGCAAAAAGGCGTCGTGGCCGCGGTCGCTCTCGATCTCCAGGAAGCTGGTGCGCGCGCCGGCCGCGTTCAGGGCGCGCACCAAATGGCGGCTCTCCGCTGTCGGGTACAGCCAGTCGCTGGTGAAGCTCAGCACACAGAAGCGCACGTCGCGCGCCTTGGCGAAAGCCTGGGCAAGCACCCCCCCGTGCATCAGCGCCAGGTCGAAATAGTCCATGGCCCGGGTGATGTAGAGATAGGCGTTGGCGTCGAAGCGATCCACGAAGCTCGATCCCTGGTGGCGCAGGTAGCTTTCCACCTGGAAGTCGGCGTCGAAGCCCCAGGACAGGCCGTCGCGCTGCAGTTCGCGCCCGAACTTGCGCTGCAGGGCCGGCTCGGACAGGTAGGTGATGTGCGCCGCCATCCGCGCCACCGCCAACCCCTTTTCCGGCCTTACGGCAAGGCGCAGGTAGTCGCCGCCGCGCCATTCCGGGTCGGCCATGATCGCTTGGCGCCCGACCTCGTGGAAGGCGATGTTCTGGGCCGAATGGCGGGCGGCCGAGGCGATGCAAACCGCCGAGAACACGCGCTCGGGGTAGTCCGCCGCCCACTGCAGCACCTGCATCCCACCCATGGAGCCGCCCACCACGGCGAACAGGGTCTCGATACCCAGCGCCGAGACCAGCTCCGCCTGAGCCCGCACCATGTCGCCGATGGTGATGACGGGAAAGTTCAGCCCGTACAGCCGACCCGACACCGGATCGTGCGACGACGGCCCCGTGGAGCCCATGCAGCCGCCGAGCACGTTGGCGCAGATGACGAAGTAGCGGTTCAGGTCGATGGGCCGCTCGGGTCCCACCACCTGGGTCCACCAGCCGGGCTTGCCGCTCTGGGGATGAGGCGAGGCCACGTGCTGGTCGCCGGTGAGCGCATGGCAGATCAGGATGGCGTTGGAGCGCTCCGCGTTCAGTCGGCCATAGGTCTTATAGGCTACCTCCACCCCGATCAGCCGGCCGCCGGACTCCAGCTTCAGCGGCCGCTCGGGGGCGAGCTTGAGCACGCCGCCGCCCGTCTCGATGGTCTGGATGGCGAGACGCACGTCCGTCATGGCCGGGCTTGGAGCCTGCGTCGCGCGGCCTGTCAATGCGCGCGGACGGCTGGGAAAACCCGCGGTGGGTGGCTAGAGCGGAGCGATGAGCCGCGCCGATGACGCCGATCTGGACCTTGACGCCCGAAAGCGCCGCGCACGCGCCTGGTTCGTGCAGTTGCGCGACGACCTGCACCGCGCCTTCGAGGCCCTGGAGGACGAGGCGCCGCCGGACCTCTATCCCGGCGATCCCGGACGCTTCACCCTGAAGCCCTGGGACCGCGCAGAGGGCGGCGGGGGCGTGATGGGCATGATGCATGGCCGCCTGTTCGAGAAGGTGGGCGTGCACGTCTCCACCGTGTTCGGCGAGTTCAGCCCGGAGTTCGCCAAGTCCATGCCGGGCGCCGATGCGGACCCGCGCTTCTACGCCACCGGGGTCAGCCTGATCGCCCACATGCGCAGCCCCCGCGTGCCGGCCGTGCACATGAACACCCGCTTCATCGCCACGACCCAGAGCTGGTTCGGAGGCGGCGGCGACCTGACGCCGCTCCTGGCCGAGCAGCGTTCGCAGGACGCACCCGACGCCATGGCCTTCCACGCCGCGCTGAAGGCCGCCTGCGACGCCCACCACCCGGACTGGCACGCCCGCTACAAGGCGTGGTGCGACGAGTACTTCTATCTGCCCCACCGCAACGAGCCCCGCGGCGTCGGCGGCGTCTTCTACGACCGGCACGATAGCGGCGACTTCGAGCGCGACTTCGCCTTCACCCAGGATATCGGCCGCGCAATGCTGGCCGTCTATCCGCAGATCGTGCGTGGACGGATGAAGGAACCCTGGACGCCGGCGGAGCGGGAGGAACAGCTGGTGCGCCGAGGCCGCTACGTCGAGTTCAACCTGCTCTACGACCGCGGCACCCTGTTCGGGCTGAAGACGGGGGGCAACATGGAGTCCGTACTGTCCTCCATGCCGCCGGAGGTGAGATGGCCGTGATCGCGCAGGGGCGACCCTCTAATAAGGCCGGTCGCCCTTGGCCCAGAGCCTGTGCATCAAACGGTCGTAGGTCTTGTCGTCGTAGAGGGTGCCGGTGTGCAGGGTGCAGCGGTTGTCCCACATGAGCACGTCGCCCACCCGCCACTTGTGGG
The DNA here is from genome assembly GCA_964246615.1 of uncultured Caulobacteraceae bacterium. Lineage (GTDB taxonomy): Bacteria > Pseudomonadota > Alphaproteobacteria > Caulobacterales > Caulobacteraceae > CAHJWH01. The sequence continues at coordinate 3,921 of CAXTRP010000129.1, forward strand.
TGTAGACGAACCGCTCCTGGATGCACCAGGCCACCAGCTCGTCCAGCAGCGCCAGCCCCTCTGGCCCAGGCGCACCCACCACCTCAGTCACCGTGCCGGTGGAAGGCCATAGCGCCTTCCTTCCATCCGCGGGGTGGGTGCGGACCAGCGGGTGCTCCACCTCCGGGTTGTCGGCCAGCAGTTCAGGCGACAGTTCCATGGCGCCCCATTGCCGGTTGCGCATGAAGTGGGCGTAGCTGTGGTGCAGCTTCAGCCCCTCCAGGGCATGCTGACGCTCCTCGGGCAGGGCGTCCCAGGCCGCGACGCAATCGGCGAGCAGGGTGTCGGCGCCCAAAGGGGGAACCTCCACTGCATAGAGCATGGTGCTCATCACCGGCTCGGCCTTGTAGGAATAGTCGGTGTGCCAGCCGACGCCGTCGTTGTGGGCGCCGATGGCGCGGCCATCCACCATCTTGTTGGAGAGAATGTAGATGTTGGGATAGCCCGGCAGGGTGAACTCCTGCAGCGTGTGGCCCTCGGGTTCGTTGAACAGGCGTACGAAGTCCAAAAGGTCGTCAGGGCTCATCACCTGGTCGCGCAGCAGCACCGCGCCACGGTGCTGGAAGGCGTCCACGATCATCGCCTTCTGCTCAAGCGACGCCCTGGGGAAGTCGACGCCCAGCACCTCCGCCCCGAAACCGGGCTTGAGATCGCGGATAGGCGGGGGCGACATGGCGTTCATCGGGCGCGATCCAGATGGCGGTGGACGCCTGAACCTAGCGAAACGCCAGGGCGGGGTCTTTCATCCAGAGGCTTGGAAACTAGAACGTACGCCAGCTTGCCCGCCGGCGCCCACGTCCGCCTCACCATGAGCCCGGATAAAGCACGCTGGATTTTGCAACGCTGCACGTACAACTTCCGAGGCGGCGGGATCAAAGACCGCGATTGTGTCGTGCCTTATCACGCAGTCTCAAAGGTGGAGGGAGACGGTCCATGAGCTCGGCTGTTTCGCCTGTGATGCCGGTGGTCTTCTTCGGCCACGGCAGCCCGACCATCGCGCTTGAGACCAATTCGGTCACCCGCACCTGGCGCGAGATGGCCGACGCCCTGCCTCGGCCGAGCGCGATCCTGTGCATCTCCGCCCACTGGCTGACGCGCGGGACCGCGGTGACGGCCATGGCGCGGCCCAGGACCATCCACGACTTCGGCGCAGGCCTGGGCTCGGAGCTGTTCAAGATCCAATACCCCGCCTCAGGCTCGCCCGCGCTGGCCGAGCGGGTGCGCGGGCTGCTGGGGCCGACGCCCGTCGCCCTGGACACCGGCCAGTGGGGGCTCGACCATGGGACGTGGTCGGTGCTGATGAAGGCCTATCCGCAAGCCGACGTGCCGGTGGTGCAGCTCAGCCTGGATGCGACCAAGCCCCCCGCCTGGCATTACGCCCAGGGCTGGCGGCTCCAGCCGCTCCGCGCCGAGGGCGTGTTGATCATGGGCACCGGCAACACGGTGCACAACCTGTCCACCATGGACTGGGTCGGGCGGCATGAGCCGCCGCACGCCTGGGCGTCCCGCTTCAGCGACCATGTGCGCGACGCCATGCTGGCCGACGCGTCCGAGCGGCTGGTGAGCTATGGCGAGCAGGCGGACGCCGCCCTCGCCCAGCCCAGTCCGGACCACTACTGGCCCCTGCTCTATGTGGCCGGCGCGCGCCTGCCCGGCGACCGGGTGAGCGTGCCGGTGGATCACATCGAACACCGCTGCATCGGCATGACCAGCTTCGTCCTGGAGCCGGCCTACGCGGCCGAGCCCGTCGCCGCCTGAACCGCCGCCGACCGACTTCCACAAACCTGGGGGACTGAATGCCGTTGATCTGCCAGGGAGGGGATGTCCGCCGCACCCCGGCGCCCGGCGCGCTCCACGCCCTGCGCGCAACCCCCGACACGGTGCATTGGGGCTATTTCGACGCCGCCAAGGCGCCGGTGCTGAAGGTGCGGAGCGGCGACCTGATCCAGGCGGAGGCCATCACCCACCATGCCGGCGACGCGCCGGAGCTGATGATGGACGAAGGCGTCACCGCCATCTTCGACGCCATCCCGGAGAGCGACCGCAACCCCGGCGTGCACATCATGACCGGCCCGGTGTTCGTGGAAGACGCCCAGCCCGGCGACATGCTGGAGGTGCGCTACCTCTCCATGACGCCCCGCAACGCCTACGGCTCCAACCTCGCCGCCAACTGGGGCTATCTCTACAAGGAGTTCGGGAGCAAGGAGCGGGTGACGATCTACAAGCTCGACCAGGGCGCCCAGACCGCCCACGCGCTGTACGCCTACGACTTCCCAGGCAAGTACCTGACGCCCGGGGTGGTGACGCACTGCCCGGCCTGCGATCGCCAGCCGGCGCTGCAGGGCGTGCGCGTTCCCTGCCGGCCGCACCTGGGCACCGCGGGCGTGGCGCCGGACCTGGCCGGGCGGACCTCCACCATCCCGCCGGGGCTGCACGGCGGCAATATCGACAACTGGCGCATAGGGGCGGGGGCTGTGATGTACTACCCCGTCCAGGTGGAGGGTGCGCTGTTTTCCATCGGCGACCCGCACGTGAGCCAGGGCGACGGGGAGCTGTCTGGCACCGCCATCGAGTCTTCCCTGGACGTGCTGTACCAGGTCGTCCTGCGCAAGGATTTCAGCTTCCCCTCGCCGCTGCTCGAGACGCCGAACTGGTGGATCGTGCACGGCTTCGACGAGGACCTGAACGTGGCCATGCGGGCGGCGTCGCTGGACATGCTGGGCCTGCTCACCGAGCATCGCGGCCTGTCGCGCGACGACGCCTACTCGCTGATGAGCGTCTCGGCCGACTTCGGCGTCACCCAGGTGGTGGACGGCCGCCAGGGCGTCCACGTCCGCATCCCCCGTGGGATCTTCCCGCCGATGGAGGGGTAGAGCGGAATCATCCTGCCTGAGATTTCGAATTCCGTCTTGCCCGGACTTGTTCCGGGCAGCCAGGGCGCACCCTCAACCGGCAAGCCGATGCGCTCTGGACCCCAGGGACAAGCCCTGGGGAGACGGAAGAAGGGCGATGCCGCCTAGACTTGGCCCGCTCTAGGTCTCTCGTCTCTCGCTCAGCCCGAGTGCGAGCCACGCGCCCGTCGCCACTTACCCGCCGAGCCCAACGCGGCTCTGGATCAGGCTGAGCGCCAGCCGCTGCACCGCCGCGCCGCCGAAATCGGCCCCCCCGGCGTTGCTGAGCGCGATCACCGCCAGGTCCTTGGCCGGCCCGACCTGGACCTCGGCCGACCAGTAGCCGCTGGAGGTGTGCGCCTGCAGCACCGCACCCTTGGCCCAGCTCCGTTCGGCGGACACCAGCCAGCCCAGCGCCGGCCCCGAAGCCTCGCCGCTGATGGGCGTAGCCAAGTGGGCGATGGTCTTGGGATCGACGTAATCGCCCCCGCCGGTCAGGAACAGCCGCACGAAGCGGGCGTAGTCGGACAGGGACAGGTGCACCCGGCTGGCCGGCCCGAACACCGGCGGGTCGTCGGCTTCCGCCTTGGGATTGATCTGCAGGGTGTGGGTGGCGTCCAGCCGGCCGTGACCCCAGGGCTCGAGCCCCGTGGGCGCGCCGAAACCCGCGCTGTCCAGCGCCAGCGGGCTGAACAGCTCCGCCGACATGCAGGCCTCCCACGTCAGCCTGCTGGCCCGCTCGATGGCCGCGCCCACCAGCACGTAGCCTGCGTTAGAGAAGGCGTAGTCGCCCCGCCGACCCATGGGCGGGGCCGCCAGCACCGCCTTGGCGAAGGCGGTGCGCTGCACGCTCAGCGGACGGGTGTCGGTGAGCCACTTGTGCAGCCCTTCGGGCGTGGCGAAGGGTTCGTCG